>JAESRJ010000221.1 GCA_016764715.1 Kordiimonadaceae bacterium
TCCCAATCCTGTAAACACCTAATTTCAATTTCTTCTAAAAAACCACATGCATCCTAACAAACCCTTAAATTCTTGTAGATTATATCAAAATTCTATCGTTTTATGATATATTATTACGCGTTTGTTTACCCTATTCCCCATTGGCTTGGCATATGCAGCCGTGAATCGGGTGAATCGCTCAAATCCGACGCGGCTGGAGGAATGAATCGTTTCATTTGCGTTGGCCATGGCTATGGCACCACCAACAAAACGCCTCAAACCCCTTATTTTCTGCCGTTTTGGTAAAGCTCCGTCCGAATTTCTGTGAGGAAACCGCACTGTCAGCCCGCAACTTCCGCTATCAAAACCTGCCTCTCGGAGGCGAAAAACCCATCGCAGATCGGCAGGAGACATAGATTAGTCGCCAGTATTTCGCGGGTATGGAGGGATTTATGCAGATAATTCGCAAATACTGAGCTTTTCGGCGTCGCGTACCGACTTTACTAAATAGCAAATCAGATCAGATCGCCTACCGAGGTGGGAGCACGGCTCAAGGACTTGTATGTTCTATATACGCGCATTGGATCGGCCGAGCGGTCCTTAAGACACCTTGCTTAGCCTTTTGCTTTTAACAGGTGCAACGCTGATAGCGTTTGCGCCACTATTCGGTCACAGCGCTCTCCATCAAAACTGAAGCTTTCTGACAATTGCTCTTTGTGGAGTGCGTCCAGAACCGATTGCAGCTTCTTTGTCGCTCGGAATTGGCGGGACTTCACCGTGTTTTCAGGAAGCCCCAAACAGGTGGCTGTCTCAGTTATTGTCATTTGCTCTATGGTGCGCATGACAAAGACAGTGCGGAACTCATCTGGCAGGTCATCGATTGCGGCTTCCATAAAACGGCGCATCGCTGCGCTAGCTGCGAGCCGCTCCGGCGGCAGAACACTGGCGGACGCACTTTCGCTTGGCATATAGTCAGCCCCTTCATCGTAAGATGTATCACTATGACGGACGGCGTGTGTGATAAGCTGCCGCTTTCGCTGAATGGCTTCATTCACCGTGATACGAGTGAGCCAATGAACGAACTTGGCCTTGCCGCTAAATTGATTAAGTTTCAGGTACGCTTTTATATAGGCCTCCTGCACCACGTCTTCGGCGTCGGCGTCATTTTTCACAATGCTGCGGGCAATACGGAAAAGACGCTGATTGTGTCGGCGCATGACCTGCTCAAAAGCGGCGACATCGCCTGCAAGAACGCGGGCAACTACTTCTTCATCAGATAGCGCCCTGACCGAACCGGCAGATACGCCTTCTTTAATCGGCTGTAACTGTGTCATGGGTCTTTCCTATACTATACGCCAATGGCCAAAACATGCCGCCCTTCAATAGCCGCCGCACACATCGGTTGACTGGCTTTCAGCTGCTATGAATGCCACCAAGTTCCTGCGATCAGCGTCACTTTTTACCCCCGCGTACGGCATGCTATTGCCCTTGACCATTTTCCTGGGGTTCTTAAGGAAGGTGTCTAGRGTTTCYTGCGTCCATACWATATCTGCAGCCTGCATTGCCTTCGAGAAGCGAAATCCTTCCACTGTTCCGGCTTWCCGGCCCAGTATGCCACAGTGTTTCGGCCCGGTCCTGTGATATTCGAAGGAATGACAACCCATACAACGGCCGTAAAGCTGCCTGCCGAGATTTATGTTGRCCCGAGAATTGGACTTAGAATTGGCCAGAAAACTGGGCTTAGACTTGGACTGATCATTGGCGAGATCGAGGGATGGCTCCGCCAAAGCTCGTTGTGTCGGCCCCAAAGCGACAAGCACTAAAAACACGCTGCCAACATAAAAATACTTTATCACACTCTGTCCTGTAGCTGCTTAAGACATAAAGGCGACTGGCACCGGGTTTAATCCGAGCGCTGAGCGCAACACAGCCCAGTGCATTGCTTCGTCCCCTRGAATACTGGCTGCAGCTGTAGCAAGGTCGCGATTGTTAAACAGCGGTACCGCACCGAGGTAGGCGCTAACTGCACCCTTTTCTAAGCCAGCCGCAAATTTCAAAACGTCCCGCTCAGATTTCAATTGATCCACAGGAAAATTGAAGCTTGTTGGCGCACTCGATGCCGTACCACCAAGTTTTGCAATTGTACTGGAAAGCACATCCGCATGTTGTTTATGGTGCCCTTGAAAAGCAACGGCCACGCCGAGCACGCCTTTTGACAGCAGCCCGCTTTCTGCTCCAACCTGGTAAGCAGCAATTGCTTCACGYTCTGCAGCAAGCGCGGTGTTCAAGATCACTACGTCGTCTTCATTGGCTTTACCTACTGAAAGCGCAAGCGCCTCATTGGAACCCAGTAGCGCAACTGCAGCCCCTGTTAACCCCACAGCTTTAGTGCCTCGGAGAAAAGCGCGGCGATCAGCCACTTGGGTAAGAATTGAAGGAGTAACGCCCTGGCCCGTAATGTGTGTCATCATCATTCCTAACTTCTGATAAGTTTCTGTCTCAGAACTAAGAGATGCAGCCGCTCGYTAAAAAGTTCCCGGGATCACCAAGAAATACAAAGCAGCTCAAATATATAGGCACGCGTCTGCACGCCCCTATATATAAAGTCAAAATTTGAGACGCAGTTAGGACATGAAGGCCGCAGGCACTGGGTCAAGGCCAAGCGCACCACGCAGAACTGCCCAGTGCATCGCTTCATCGCCGAGGATACTCGCGGCAGCAGCCGCAAGATCGCKGTTATTGAACAGAGGCACTGCGCCAAGATAGGCACTTACCGCTCCTTTTTCTAGGCCCGCTGCAAACATCAACACATCCCGCTCGTTCTTTAATTTCTCGACGGGAAAATTGTAARAAGCCGGAGCATCCTTGACGGCACCACCGAGTTTTCCGATTGTTGAAACAAGCACGTCGCGGTGCTCTTTATGGTGGCCTTGAAAGCCGAGCGCTATGCTAAGTACGCCTTTTGACAACAATCCGCTTTCAGCGCCGACTTGGTATGCAGCAACCGCTTCGCGTTCCGCCGACAGCGCYGCATTCAGTATAGTGACATCGGCAGCTACATCGCCGCTAAGGCCCCGCGCMATGACTTCACTGCTGCCCATCAAGGCGATAGCCACACCTGATAGACCCGCAGCTTTTGTACCACGCAGAAAACGWCKCCTGTCTGTTGTACGGTTTAGAAGCGATAGRTCGTTTTTGCTGAGAGATTGAGTWTCCATGAGATTTCCTCCAAAAGTTTAGTCTGACAAGTATCAGTAACKTCTACGGAGAAGGCTGCGAGGAGGTTCACTTAGCGGTGAATTAACTCAAATTCGCTTTGTAAGGTGCGCGGATTACGAGGCACCCTGTGTAAATCAGTTTCCAGTGCGCTCTTTAGCTAATTTTTTYYGCTGCTTATCGAGCATTTTCAAGACGATACCGTCCTCTCTATGATGCGCGTTTGCTTGGGCAAGTGCATTTGAGAACTGACGGTCAAACAARACCGTGGTTTGTGTTTCGTTAGTCGGCGTGCGCCGCCCCAAGACAGTAGCCGGGTTTGGCCCAATCGTCGGGTCATAATTTATCAGATTTGGGAAAGGCAGGCTTATCACGGTGTAAAGCACTTGCGCGGCAACAGGTATAGGTGCACCGGGGCGATAGGAAACCGTGGGCGCAGTATTTACAAGGCTGTTGTTAACCATATTTTCGTCCATACCAACCATTGCGCGCGCCACCTGCCCTAAGAACAGCCGATTTTCATAGTCCGACATTCCGGCGCCAAGCTTGTCTTTATTCAAGCTGCCCAACAGCCAATCGGCAACCGACAACACAGAGCCGTCCTGCATTACAACGTAACTGTCGCGCAGATCATGACTAACCGGCGCATCTTTTGTTGGCGTGCCGCGGGGGTAAACAGGGATAACAAGTGGCCCAATAGGCGTTCCCTTGAGAAGCGCTTGCTTTGCCGCCCTCCGCGTTTCTGCTTTATCTTTTTCATTAACTTCACGCGACGCTTCAGCCTGATCCTGAGCAAATGCGTTTTCAAAGCCAGCCATGAATAGAATAGCCAGGCTAACAATAAAGCTAACGATTACGAGAATACGGATCAAAGGCTTACTATTTTTGGCGGATTGCTGTTGCCGATCACTTTGTTCGCTTGACCAAATCATTGCACTTTTCTCTTTATCGCTATAATGATACTATCAATAGGTAATTAATTATCATTTTACAATAATTTTTGTTCGGAAACCTGTAATGTCGCCAGTATCAAGAAGCCTTACGGCCCTCACATGGATATTATATCCCTTGGCTTTATTGATCATGTTGGCTCCCCTTTTGCTGTTCTGGGTCCCTAGCAACGACTATGTCACTATTGATAATGACATCATCGAAGCCTACGGCGGACTAGACGCGCTGGTACAATGGCAGCGAATTGTAGGCTTTTTTGTGACCAGTTTGCCYTCSATTGYCCTTTTATGGTCAATATTCYTGWTGYTGAAACTTGTRAAAGCYYTRAARGAAGGYGMWTGGTTTKCMGAGACCAGYGAAAARCTATGYCGCCGTTTTGGCTAYRCRATGCTCTGGTATGTYGCMATGGARTTCATTCACAGGACYTTAYTSGTKYTSGTKATYACRGCMACWTACCCAGAAGGCGARCACCAATTTTCAATCTCGCTTTCCAGCGATGACCTTATTGCTCTAGTTCCCGCAGTGTTCGCCCTCATTTTTGCGCACATGGTCGGCTTGGGTCGTGCACAGCAAAATGAACTCAAGCAAATCATTTAGCGGAAAGGAGACGTAAAATGCCAGTTCTTGTCCGTCTTGATGTGATGCTTGCAGAACGTAAAGTGAAGTCGAAAGACCTCGCTGCCCATATAGGGATCACCGAAGCCAATCTAAGTTTGCTTAAATCCGGTAAAGTTAAGGGCGTGCGCTTCAATACACTTGAAGCTATTTGTAATTATCTGGATTGCCAGCCCGGTGATTTGTTACGCGTCACGTCTGACGAGACCTAGCGCGCGGAAGCGGTGTCACAAACATACGAATAGATGGCCTTATTCATTTTCTTTTAAACAAACCTTGCCTAATCTTGGGTAAAGGCGTCACATTGATTTCTTAGTAAAATCAAGGCTCTATCTATGCTAGGCATCGGCCGAACAGCGAAAGAAAAACAGATAAAAAGCAAAGAAGACGCCAGCGCCCCAAACGGCTCTGAAGTCCATGTTTTTCGCAAACCAAAGCTAGGCCTTGCACTTGGTGCGGGCGTTGCGCGCGGCTGGTCCCACATCGGCGTTATTAGACGCCTTGAGGAAGAAGGCATTCCTATTGATGTGATTGCAGGCACATCCATAGGCGCTGTTGTCGGCGGCGGTTTTGCCAGCGGCAAGCTTGCTGAAATTGAAGACTGGGCAACCAGCCTGGGTAAGAAGAGTTTTTTCCGGTTTCTTGACCTAAAAATAGGCGGCAGTGGGCTTTTTGGTAGTGACAAATTGAATGAACTGATGAAAGAGCGGTTTGGCAACCACATGTTTTCCGACCTGAAGATCCCCTTCACGGCCGTGGCTTGTGAACTTAAAACCGGGCACGAAGTATGGCTGCGCGAAGGTAATGTTTCAGATGCAATACGCGCTAGCTTCGCCCTGCCCGGTATTTTTGAGCCTCGGCGCGTGGATGGCCAGTGGCTCGTTGACGGGGCGCTGGTCAACCCGGTGCCAACATCAGTTTGCCGTGCAGAAGGGTGCGATGTGATTGTCGCAGTGAATTTGTCAGAAGATATTTACGGCAGCGAACGCGCAAAACGAGAGGGCGCGCTAGAAACAGCCGAATTCGGCGTTTACGCTGAAAGTGAACGAGCGGCGGCAATCGCTTCGAAATCGAAATCGCCTCGTAGTAGGTTGTTTGGCCACAAGAAGAACGCGCCAAGCATGTTTGCAAACTTGGTTGCAAGTATCAATATCATGCAAAACAGGTTATCGAGATCTCGCTTAGCTGGCGACCCGCCCGATGTCACAATCAACCCACGGTGTGGGCACATTGGATTGATGGAGTTTCACCGTACTGCAGAACTGGTAGAAGTTGGCAGAAATGCCGCTGAACTATGTCTGCCTCAAATCAAAGACGCGCTTGCAATCGCGGCCCACCGGATGAATTCATAATATCATCATGAGTAAAAAACTTAAAATTCTCTATCACCACCGCATTGCAGCCCAGGACGGCCAAAGCGTTCATATACAAGAGCTAACTGCTGCTTTCAAACGGCTCGGGCATCAGCTTATTTTCGTTGGCCCTTCGCTGCGCCCTGCGGCTTTCGGCGAGAGCAGCGGGCTCCTAAAATGGGTKCGCAGGCTGCTGCCACAAGCCGCACARGAACTRCTGGAAATAGCGTACGGGCACCGYGCCTATAAAAAACTGCTCGCGGCGTACAAACAGCATCAACCCGATATGCTCTACGAGCGCCATAACYTATTCCTCACTGCTGGTAAAAAACTTAAAGAAAAAACCGGTATTCCTTACCTTTTGGAAGTGAATGCACCTCTTACCGACGAACGCGCTGAGCATAGCGGTTTGGTCTTGCAAAAGATTGCGCGCAGGATGGAGGAAGCYGTTTGGCGCGCTGCAGACATGACTTTTCCTGTAACGAATGTGCTGGCGGACAAACTCTACCATTCAGGCGTCAAGGAARCGAATGTCACAGTGCTACATAACGGTATTAACCACGATGACTATAGGGATCTGGACCGAAGAAAAATTCGTGATCAATATGGCCTTAAGGACAAGACTGTGCTTGGCTTTACTGGTTTCCTACGAGAATGGCATAGGCTTGACCACATCATCAAAATGATCGCCGAATTTGATCCTGCAAATAGCCCGCACCTTCTTGTGGTTGGTGAAGGGCCCGCTATCGAAGACTGTAAACAGCTGGCGAAAAATTTAGACATCGCCGAAAGAATACAYTTYGCTGGGTTCCGGACCCGCAAGGAAATACCAGAGTATTTGGCTGCAATGGACATCGCCCTGCAACCCGCAGTGACCGACTATGCAAGCCCTCTCAAAATGTTTGAATATATGGAATCTGAACTAGCGATCGTTGCGCCCAATATGCCKAACATCCGTGAAATTCTACAAGACGGCCARAGTGCGCTGCTGTTTGATGCGGTCGACCTAGCGCACGCAGATACCGCAATCAAACGCCTTATTAATGACCCGAAACTACGGCTTAAGCTTGGGCGGTCAGCAAAAGCSGCGATTACGGAACGGCAGTTCACATGGGAAGACAACGCAGAACGKATTATCAGCCTTGCCGAACAGYTGATSTTCAAAAGAAACGTGCCCTAAGGCGTCAAGCTGAAGCGATATAGTCTTTTAAGGCATCGGCTTCATGCGCGGCTTCGTCCATGCGTTCTTTAACCACGTCGCCAATTGATATAATTCCAACTAGATTGCCGCCGTCAATTACAGGGATATGGCGCACCCTACGCTCGGTCATCATCGTCATCAAATGCTGGATGGTGTCATTTGGGGTGCAAGTGGCAACCGCCTTGGTCATCAAGCTCTCAGCACCGTCAGCAAGTACTGCGCCGCCGCGTATAGCAATGCCGCGCATAACATCTCGCTCGGAGATAATGCCCGCTAGCTTTCCTTTTTTCAAAAGAGGAATGGCGCCGATCCGTCGCTCCCCAATTAATTTCGCCACATCTAAAACAGAACACCCGATTTCTAACGAGATAATTTCAGATCCTTTAGTCTCAAGGATTTTGCTAACATTCATATGCGCTTCCCTTCTGGCGATAATTTATACGAAAAGTTTACTACCTTCACTGTTACATATTCCGCCTATTATGGCCCTTTTTTCCAAAAAAATCAAAATACCTTGCCAACTAAGCAATTCTGAGCTTTCTGGTATTTTGTACACCACAGCCAGAAACTGCCAATTTCTACGCCAGTTGCTATTTAGTTTGGATGCCACAGCATACTTTCGGGGAGGAAGATGGCTCSCATATTTTTCACTAAGGATGTCGTAAAGCCATCCCTGTTTACTACGCTAGGTTTGCTGTTTTTATTGTTAACAGCGATAGCCTTGTTACTGGCCGGGCCCGTCTTGGGGACTATCCAGCAATCCAGCTCCTATGCTGAAACAATATACAGCTGGCGACTTAAAGCGCTTCTGCTGGTRCAATTGTTACTTTTGGCGGGAAGCGGCCTCACGTTTATGGGGATACTTCACGGGTTGGTAAGCCAACGTGTTCGCATCGGATGGCGCGGCCTAACGGGGACTATACTCGCCGTCACGCTAGCATTTTCGCTCTGGCACATTGAAAAAGTGGAGGCACTGTCGCCAGGACTTCACGATGTAACCACAAACCTAACAGACCCGCCCTACTTCCAAGTCTTGGCAGAGCGCAGCTATGATGCATCAATCCCTGCGCTTGTTGAAGGCGGACGGCTGGATCGGACCTACGCAAGCAACCATAGGCAGCTATTTCCGTCGCTGGCCCCGCTCAAACTTTCGACCGGCGCCTTAAAGGTTCGGCTGGCAGTAAAACGAACCGTGGAAACATTAGGCTGGCACCTCGAACACACATCAAATAGCGGAACCTATACAGAGGCTTATTACACSGACCCTTGGCTTCAACTACGCAGTAACATTGTTATCAGAGTGCGATCTGATGCCGCAGGCGGTGGTTCGGTGCTTGATATCCGGGCTGTTTCTGTATTAGGCATATCTGATTACGGCGTAAACATACGCCTAATCCGYCGTTTTCTCAGTGARATRCGGCGCCAACTCAACTAAGTGCACGTACCGGCGCTGTTTACTTTCTAGGTAACTTTTATGAAAATGAAGTTTAAAACTATCGCCCTTTATACGCTGGGCCTAAGTGCCGTCACSTACGCTATCCTCGGCTTCTATGTGTCGACGACAGGCATTGAAATGTCTGTTCACGGCCATTTTGCCATGATCTTGGCTATCTTCTTTTCCTATTTGATCGGCGTGACGTTGATGGCCCTAATGTTTTTCTCTAATCGGACTGGCTACGATCAACAGGTGCAAGACAGTACTATTGATGCTAACAAGCCAAAGTAGCTAACAATCGAGTAGAGGCAGTTATGGATTTTGAGGGCTTTGGCAACCTTGTTAAGGATGTGTGGGAAAACGGTTTATACGGCRTCAATATAGGGCAACTTATTATCGCCATTGGTATATTGGGSTTRKCYCTCTTRCTKAGRAACCTMTTCACKCGSCTWGTCGTTAAYAGRGTCAARAAATGGGCCTCYAAAACCAAAAAYGATATYGAYGATACYATCATYGAGGCCGTTGAAGGCCCMATMCGKTTCATCCCAGTGGTWCTCGGCGTCTTTTTCTCCTCAACCTATMTRGAGCTSGAYGCTCAAACCCAAGAATTTTTCTCCACGCTCAATCGGTCCCTGGTGGCCTATGCAATTTTTTGGGCGCTGTACCGGGCGTCTGGGCCCGTAAGCCAACTGCTGCAAAAAGCAGATCAGTTCCTGACAAGTTCAATGATTTCGTGGCTGGCCAAAGCGATCAAGCTAGCTTTTGCAATATTAGGCGGTGCAACAATATTGGAGATTTGGGGCATCGAAGTCGGGCCGCTAATCGCGGGACTTGGTCTTTTTGGTGTTGCTGTCGCGCTGGGCGCACAGGATCTCTTTAAAAACTTAATCGCCGGACTATTTGTAATTGGCGAGCGCCGGTTTCATCCTGGCGATTGGATTTTAGTCAAAGGCGTGGTCGAAGGCACTGTGGAACATATTGGATTCCGAACCACTACTGTAATTCGATTTGATAAGGCGCCAGTTTATGTGCCAAATGCTGCCCTGTCAGATCATGCAGTTACAAACTTTTCCCGCATGACTTTCCGGCGGATCAAGTGGGTAATTGGTTTGAAATACGATGCGTCAGCTGACCAGCTAGAGGCTGTGCGAGACGGCATAGCAACATATTTGGCCGACAACAAGGATTTTGCTCGGCCAGAAGATACCTCTACGTTCATTCGTATTGACCGGTTCTCTGAAAGCAGCATCGATCTTCTGCTTTACTGTTTCACCAATACCACCGACTGGCTTAAGTGGCTGGAAATCAAAGAAACATTACTTCTTGAGATCAAGCGCATTGTAGCGGCTGCAGGAACTGACTTCTCATTCCCAAGTCACTCGCTTTATATCGAGACACTTGGTGACGATATGGAAATTGCGCCGCTTCACCAGAAACAGTCCGCTAAGTAACGAGTTTAAACTAATGAATACAAATAGGCGCGTCACATTGCGCACGATGCCTCAACCGGCTGAACTGAACGTAAACGGGAACGTCTTTGGCGGATGGGTGCTTTCCCAAATGGATTTAGCGGGCGGCGACACTGCTGCCAGGCGCGCCAAGGGCCCTGTAGCCACAATAGCCATCGAAGCTATGACATTCCTCTGCCCCATCAATGTGGGCGATGTTGTCAGCGTTTACACCGAAATTTCAAAGGTGGGTCGTACGTCAATAACAGTAGCCGTTGAAGTCTACGCCGAACGCGGCGCGACCAGGCAGGAACTTAAGGTAACCCAAGGCATATA
>JAESRJ010000222.1 GCA_016764715.1 Kordiimonadaceae bacterium
CCTCTGTCACAGGAATGTCAGCTTTGAGACGTACCCACACTTTAACCTTTTGCGTATCGTTGGGGTCAAGCGTGATGTCCCTGACATCACCCACTGGAATACCAGAATAATACACGATGCTGCGCTTATAGAGCCCCGAGACAGTGCCATCAAAATAGATATCATAGTCCCTATATTCGGCCCGCAAATCGACATTTGCGATCCAAACACCAAAACCCAGTATGCCCGCCAAAAAGGCTAGGACAAAACTACCAACTAATACATGGGACGCGCGGGTTTCCATACCTGCTTTTCCTTAATTGATGCCAGCGGCACGCGCTCGCGGTCCGCCAAAATAATCCTGAATCCAGGGATGATCAAATTTCATAACGTCTTTAAGCGGTGCTACTGTCAGCATTTTTTTATCGSCCAACACTGCGACCCTGTCACAAACCCGCACAAGTGTGTCCAAATCATGGGTCACCAAGAACACTGTAATACCCAAAGATTTAGTAAGCTCCCGAATAAGGCCGTCAAAAGCGGCGGCACCAATTGGGTCAAGCCCCGCAGTGGGCTCATCAAGAAACAGTATTTTTGGGTCAAGCGCCAGGGCCCGAGCAAGCGCCGCGCGCTTCCGCATCCCGCCCGATAAGTCCGACGGAAACTTACAGCACGTATCAAGTGACAGCCCTGACATAGCCACCTTGCTGCGTGCTATGTCATCCAGTAGATCATCTGATAGCCGGAAGTGCTCACGCAGCGGCACTTTGATGTTTTGGCCAACAGTCAGCGACGTAAACAAAGCACCATCCTGAAACAACACGCCCCATTCGCGGCGGGCCTTGCGGGCTTCTTCCTGCGACAATGAGGCTTGGTCCCTACCATTTATCGCAACGGTGCCACTTGTAGGTTTATTCAACCCAATGATCGTGCGCAGCAAAACACTTTTGCCAGCGCCAGAGCCGCCTACAACACCCAAAATTTCCCCACGTTTTACGTCGAGGTTCAGCCCGGCATGCACGGAATGATCGCCAAAGTTACTTACCAAATTACGGACTTGGATGATGGTATCAGTATTATGTGCGCTATCCATTCAGCCTCCTAAAGCCCGACACTWGTGAAGAAAATCGCGAAAATCGCGTCTACAACAATGACYAAAAARATTGCCTGTACKACACTTTTKGTGGTGCGCATTCCTAAATTATCCGCACTACCAGAAACCCTTAACCCCTGATAGCAGCCGCAGGATGCGATAATCATCGCAAAGAAAGGCGCCTTAATCAGACCAGCCAAATAGTGATCGTAAGAGACAACATCGCGGAAATAGACAATGAAATTCGCTGGCGAAATATCAAGCTGTGCCCATGCCATCAGCACGCCGCCAGCCACACCAACGATATCCGCGTAAAATGTTAACAGCGGCAAACAAATCATCAAGGCCATCAGACGCGGCAACACCAGCACATCAATAGGGTTCATACCCAGCGTACGCATTGCGTCCACTTCTTCATTCAGTTTCATCGACCCAATTTGCGCTGTAAACGCGCTGCCTGAACGGCCAGCCACGATAATGGCTGTTAGAAGCGGCGCCATTTCCCGCAAAAGGGTGATACCAAGCAGATCAACAACAAAAAGCTCCGCCCCAAACTTCTGCAGTTGGATCGCGCCTTGATTAACCATCACCGCGCCGATCAGGAAGGTGATCAGGCCAACGATGCCCATAGCATTCAGACCGGCCACCTCCATCTGGTGAACCATGGGCACAAGCCGTATACGGCCGGGCGAGAGAAGCGTGCCAAAGAACCGAGACAGCACCAGGCCAAGAAAGCCAAGAAGCCGCGCGATTGAGGCATTCGCCCGCATAAAGGCTTCGCCAGTATGAATGATCGGCGCAAGGAACCAGGGTAAATGTTCAGGCTCCGTTGCAGCCGGTGGCGGGCAGCTGGAAATAAGCTCCATCAGCTCTTTATAATCTGCAGAAACGCCTGTTAGGACGGCAGCGCCCGCTTTATCAATCTCGGCGGCAAAGCGCCGGATCATCACCGCGCCTGTGGTATCTAGGCCCGTCAACCCGGTGCAATCAAGCACTGCGCCTTTACCAATTGAAGCGACTGTAKCRGCCATKGCMCCGTCAATATCYTGTGCRTTTTCAATRGTCCARRCMCCCATGAAGCGCACAAGMGAGCTCGGCGWGCCYKCYTCGACRCAAATGAACTTGGTGYKGTACACAATATCAGCCATTATTGACTTTGGCCCTTAAATCTCGAATGTTGCAGAGCTATATAGGGGCTTAGTCCTTATGCAGCCTGTGAAAATTCTACTGAGAATCGGCTAGCAGGGTTGCCGAGTTTGCGCCTAAACACAAGCCTTTAAAGATCACATGTATGACCAAAATCACGCCAAACCCGTTGCATTCTTTCGCTCACTGGGTCGCTACGACTGAGCGCAGTTGGYCGGATACCGCCCTTGAACGTGCGAATAATGCCTTCATTGATACGTTTGCGGTCATGGTTGCGGGGGCGCACGAGGCGGTGACAGATAAAGTACGTGGCCTCGCTATTGCCTGGGGTAGAGGCAGCTGCAATGTGGTTGGCACTAGRGARRGCCTTTCAGCCCCTATGGCGGCGCTTACCAACGGCACGGCCGCACACGCGCTCGATTTTGATGATGATTTTGACCCGGCCAAGGCCCATCCTTCGGCAGTCCTCATTCCTGCTCTCTTTGCTTTAGCGGATGACCGAGGCAGTACTACTGAGGATTTGCTCGATGCATACATCGTCGGTTTGCAAATTATTGGGCTCGTCGGGCAAGGCGTGAATCCTTATCACCGGAGCCGCGGCTGGCATGCAACGGGCACAGTTTCGGCCATTGGTGCTGCCGCTGGATGTGCGCGGCTTCTGAAGCTGAACGCACGGGAGACAGCGCACGCCATCTCCCTCGCCACCAGCATGGCAGGCGGTTTCATGAGCCAGTTCGGCACAATGGCCAAGCCCATGCACGCAGGCTTTGCTGCGGCCGGTGCCGTAAAAGCAGCTTTATTTGCGGAAGCCGGCATCTCGGCAGGAGAMSMGASRWNGYACGGGGAGCACGGCATGGGCACCTTAATGGTAGGGCCTGATGTAGCCGCCTTGCGCGAAACCATGAAAAGCAAAGACCAATACGGTCAAAAAGTAGAGTTTCGCACTGCATCCATCGGCACACCGCTCCATATCGAGAAATACGGCGTGAAAATAAAACGTTTCCCTAATTGCGGTAGCACACACCGCGCGCTTGATGCCGTGATGATCCTGCAGGAAAAACACGGCTTTACAGCCGAYGAGGTGCAGAGAATATTGGTGCGAGCACCCGCCATGCTACTGAAGAACCTGCCATACGACGATCCTCAGTCACCCAGTGAAGCCAAGTTTTGCTTGGAATATAATATCGCAGTAGCGTTGATATACGGTGGTGTCAGTCTCTCCGACTTTGAACCCGAAGCCATTAAACGCGCTAACGTTCWGCAAGTTATGCAGCGCGTGACAAAAGAGGCCGTCACCAAATTAGATTCCGAATTTCCAACAGAAGTGCATGTTTTTCTTMWRRRCGGCGACCATCTRACSRCCGCMATTGACCGSCCAGTGGGYTCAARCGAACRSCCMCTWAGCCAAGCGCNASTTWKGGSANAAATTCGRYRCGTGCACCAAGAACCACATGACGCGGCAGGACGCAGCCTCGCTGCGAACAACCCTGCTTTCGATGAGAGATGCTTCGTCACCGTCGGCAGATTTAACAAGTTTCCTCTCGCGCTGCTGAAGTGGTAAGCGTGGCCACTAAAGAGTGCCTTCTACATTTCCCAACGCAAATGTTCACCGCGGCAGATTTTCTCAAACACGGTGCGTTGGCGCTCTAAACTGTTGGCCAACACGCTTTCAACGATGTCCTGCTGACTGTAGCCTAATGCCTTGGCCGATTGGCAAATCGCACGCTGAGAACCCAAATTGCAGCTAAGATTAAATTCCAACGCCCAGACTTTACCGTTGGGTTCAATTCTATAGTCAAACCTACCGTAGTCATAAGGCCAGATAAACTCGTTCACCCGTTTKGTATGGTCAATCAGCTCTGGGAATTTGCCGTGGTCTTCCATTAGTTCAATGCTGGAACCTTGCTCAAAACCACGTTTCTGGGCGTAAGTTACAATGTTAATCTCGTCAGATGCCGGGTTCAGCATTGGATATAGTATCCAAGGCTTGCCTGCCCCAATACACGGCACGGTCACATCAACACCGGGTACATATTCCTCAACAATTACATCGTGGTTATCGCGAAGAAGCTTCTGTACCAAGGGTCGCAACTTATCCCAGTCTGTTCCGTGATCAACACCCCAGGACGCTGAACTGTTGTTTGGTTTAATCACATAGCGTTCAGTCTCAAAAGAAGGCCTCGGCGCGCTGTGATCACAGGTCCGGTAGATCTGCCACTGCGGCGTTGCGATGTCCAAATTCTGATACATCATTTTAGTAAGGTGTTTGTCGTCCCCAAACCCCCGCATACTTGGTGGCGCACCCAGATAAGGTACCGAGTGATATTCGCTTAAGCAGGACGCCAGAATTTCACTGTTCCGGAACCCGCCTCGGTTAAAGAGCGTGAAAATAAAATTATGCTCAATGGGCTGAAACAGAACTTCATAAGTATTCGATATTTCCAGCTCTATATTCAATTTTTCCAGGCAGCCACGAATTTCGTCATGGTAGGTCGCATGCGACCCATCACTGCTGTCGAAGGCGCCGCCCGCAAGSGCGTGTTTTGCCAAAAACAGTACTTTCARGCGTTCAAGRTCTTCATCTTTTAAGCGGAGCGGAGCGCCATTCGTAAAAAGAACATGATCCAGTGATATTCCAGACAAAGTTTTCCCCTTGAAGAGCTTGATAGTCGAACCCATTTAAGGCCAACCAATTGTTGCGACGTTTCTACCGCCAGATAGTGCTTGCACCCGTTAGTGTCAAGATTTAGGCCTATCACAATGCGGGGATGTTAGAAAAAACAGGATAATAGATATGAGTGCCCGCCTTTATACTGCCATCGTCCTGGCCGCACAGCGACAAGGCGTCGTCAACCCGATCGCCGAAAAGCACAATATAAGCCACAAATGTCTGGTTAAAATCAATGGCATCTCCATGTTGGAGCGCGTTGTGAGAACCACGCTGTCCGCCAAAAATGTGGGCAGCCTTACCATTGTGATTGAGGACCGCGAAATCGCACTGAGCCTACCCGGCATCCGCTCTTTATTTGACGAAGGAAAAATTGAATTCGCAAAAAGCGAAGCAAGTTTGTCAGACAGCATTGTCAGCGCGATCGAACAAATTGGCGAAGACCGCTATCCGTTTTTCTTCACAACTGCAGACAATTGCCTTCACAATTCTGTTATAATTGACCATTTCCTCGACACGGTATCCGCAGACAACGCCGATGCTGCTTTCGGTATGACGCCAGACGAGTTGGTCCAGCAAACTTATCCGGGTACCGGCAAGATTACAGGCCAACATAAATTGTGGGACGGGACCTGGAGCAACTGCAACATATATGCGCTGTGCAGTCCGCGGTCCAAAACCGCGGCCGAGTTATTCAGGAAAGGCGGTCAGCTTGGAAACAAGAAAAAACGTCGGGCTGTCATCCCTATGTTTGGCATCTATTCTTTCATTCTTTACCGCTTCGGTTGGATCACCTTTGACGGCATCGCAAAACGGGCAGCCAAAGCATTGGGTATTAATGTTTCCAGCGTAAGAATGCCCTTTGCTGATGCGCCAATTGATGCGGACGACGATGTATCCTTCAATTTCATTGAAGACCGCCTCAGAGAAAGAGAGAATAAGGCCGCTTAACAATCCACCCAAGATAGTGCGGCGATGCGACCCACTTGTCATCGCCCTTTCTTGGCCCTACTCTGAAAAAAACACAGAAGGGACGGCACCTGTGCGCGCTGACAGCACCACTACTTTGAGAACACTTTATCCGCCTATAGAACCCTATGCGTCTGACTATATCTCCGTCGCAGGCGGGCACGAAATTTACGCAGAGCAATCCGGGAATCCGGGTGGTATCCCAATTTTGTTTGTTCACGGAGGGCCGGGCGGCGGCACCAGCGCCATCCAACGCCGCTTTTTTAACCCGCACAAGTTTAGGGTCATTCTTTTTGATCAACGTGGTTGCGGTCGCAGCCGGCCTCATGCATCGCTCGACAACAAYACAACACCCGATCTTGTCAACGATATGGAAGTGATCCGGGCACGMCTGGGCGTTGAAAAGTGGATACTGTTTGGTGGCTCTTGGGGCAGCACCTTGTCTCTACTGTATGCGGAAGCTTACCCGAAGTGCGTCAGTGGCCTGATTTTGCGCGGCATCTTCCTAAACAGAAAACGCGAAATTGATTGGTTCTATAAAGACGGAACTCGATCCCTGTTTCCTGAGGCATGGGCACGCTTTGCCAACGCGATTCCTGAAACCGAACGAGACGACTTGGTAAAGGCCTATTACAAACGCCTGACAGATCCCGCCTTCGAAAAAGACAAATTATCGTTCGCCAAGGAATGGAGCTTATGGGAAGGCAGCACCGTTACGCTGATCCCAGACCATGCRCAGCGAGCGCACTCAGTTGACCCGGTTTTTGCTATCGCATTCGCGCGCATTGAAGCACACTATTTTATGAATGGCGGTTTCTTGACACACGACAACCAAATACTCGACGATGCGCATAAGCTTGCCGGTATACCAACCCAGATTATCCAGGGCCGCTATGACTGTATTTGTCCGCCAACGTCGGCGTGGGAGCTATCGCAGGCGATGCCTTGGGCAAAGTTAAAAATAGTGCCTGTGGCTGGCCATTCTGCATTCGAAGCTTCTATTCAACATGAGCTTATCTGCGCAACTGACGCGATTTAGGCGCGGCTCCTTAGGACCATTATGAAATTTTTCGTTCTGACTGCTATCGCATTTTGTGGTGTGTTCTTCATTCCTTCAGCTATCTATGCTCATGACGGCGATACCCATGACCACGGCCTCTTGGTTGAAGGCGCCTGGGCACCGCACACAGGCAAACGCACTGTTTCCGCGGCAGTATACTTAATAATCAAAAACATCGGCAAAGAGACCGATACATTCCTCGGCGTAGAAACATCTGCAGCGGCATCGGCGATGCTGCACCAATCAAAAGAAGTCGACGGTTTTATGCGGATGGACCATGTGGAAAGCCTTACCATCGAGCCTGGAGCCTCCGCGACATTCTCGCCAGGCAGCTACCACATAATGCTAACGCGTYTAGAAACACCGCTTAAACGCGGAGAAATATTCACGCTTAATCTGGCATTCGAAAAAGCTGGAGTTGTCCCAGTGATTGTTGAAATTACGGGCATTGGCGGCCCTAAATAGATTTTGGTGGTGCAGCCCTAGGCCTAAAAGTCCGCATTGGCCTATCCTTGGATCCAGCCTGAAAGCTCTTGTCTGCTGATGGCTTCTATCATTTTCATGCTGTCCGGCCCGGCATTTAGGCAGGGTATATAGTGAAAATGGGTGCCGCCCGCCGCAAAGAAGGTTTCGCGAAGTTCCATATCAATTTCTTCGAGCGTCTCCAGGCAATCTGAACTGAAAGCAGGGGCGACGACCGCAAGTTTTTTCACACCATCGCTGCCTAGTTTTTTCACTGCCACATCGCTGTACGGGCCGACCCATTTCGCCGTTCCAACACGGGATTGGAAGCTGGTTTGGAACTGCTCATCATTCATACCAAGTGCTGCACGCAACAGAACACTCGTTTCACGGCATTGATCCGGATAKGGGTCCCCTGCCTGCTGGTACGAAARCGGAATGGAGTGATAGGAMGCAAGCGTCACCTCAGGTTGCCAATCCAGTTCTGCAACCGACCCTTTAATCTGCGCGGCCATCGCACTGATAAATTCTGGCACACGGTAATAAGCCGGCACCGTACGAACCGCAGGTTGCCAGCGCATTTTCTTCAGCGCATCAAAAGCCTTATCATACGCCGTGCCCGTTGAAGTCGCGCTATATTGCGGATAGAGCGCAAACAGTACGATTTTGTCACAGCCTCTTTTCTGCAAGTCCTCTAGCCCGGCTGCGATAGTCGGCGTGCCGTACCGAAAAGCCCAGGCGACTTCGGCCACTCCTTTTAGCGCATCTGCTAATTTATCTGCTTGCGCGCGAGTATAGGTACGCAGCGGCGATTCGCCCAAATTATAGTTCCAAATCTTGGCGTAGGCTTTCGCAGACTTCAGCGGGCGCAACGTTAAGATTGGGCCATATAATATAGGTAACCACAGCAAGGGCGACATTTCGATCACCCTACGGTCCGACAGGAATTCCGCCAAATATCGACGCACAGCGCCGTATGTCGGCGCATCCGGCGTGCCCAAATTTATGAGCAGAACACCCGTTCTGCCGCCCGAAAGTATGGCATCTGGCCCTTGCATAATCGTCCCTAAATGCTTCTAAAGTATTGCTTTACTGGTGACCATAAGCGCCAGGCCTTCACAAATTGTAAAGAGCTCATCCTATATTTTCCAAGTACATATTTTAGTATAAAAGTCGCACCAACATGGCGCCGCTTTCTTTTAGCGGGTCAGTGGTCACCGAGACTACTCGGCCATCTCGAGGGGCGAAATACCGCCTTTTTTCAACGCCGAACCGGTCAAGCATAATGGCGAGAAGATCGCCTTTCTTAACGGCCTCTCTAAGGCTGACTTTCATCAACGCGGTGCCGCCCTCTTCTGCATAAATATTAGCAAACGATGAGCCCACATAAGGTGCCGCCAATGGTTTAATCACTGTGCCAGCCAGCATTCCTTCCGCTACCATCAGATTTTTGATGCCCATCACTGCGCGGTCTATCAAAGCTTGTTGAAGGCGTTTCGCTCCGCCGATTTCAAAAGTTACTGCGGGGATTGATGCTGTCACAAAACTAGTTTCCAACGAGCCTTTTTGGCCACTGTCCCGCTTTATCATATCTGGCATGAGGGCGGTCGCCATGGCCGCGATTTTTCTGTTTCTAAAATCTGCAAATACAAACAGCGGGTAATCTGACCCTGTACTTTGCGTATGAAGGTCTACCGCTATATCCGCATTTCCCTTTAGCAAATTATGCCAAAGGTTGCCCGCGTAGCGGCTGGCGGCACCCCCTTCAGTTAGGGTGCCAGGAAACAGCCGGTTTAAGTCACGCTGAGACCCTCCCCCTTCACTTCGGAGATAATAGCGGCTGTTGCCGACAAGCCCCGTCTGGTTAAGACCAGGCACTGCAATGATGGTCCCCCGCAGTTTTTCGGGGCCCAATTCTTTCACTAAGGCATTGATAACAGCAATGCCGTTGAGTTCGTCGCCGTGAACTGCAGCCGTTAAGAGCATCCTCTGCCCGGCTTCCGGGCCCTTGATAACCACTACAGGCACATATAATGGCTTACCGTTGGACTGGTATCCCGCTAAAAAATTATATGAATACTTCCCAGCAGGCAGGGCATCTGCGTTCAATTGAAGAATAACTTCTGTTTGAGAACGCGTTTCTTGTGACGCCTGCACCGTCGCCGACGCGCCGGAATTGAGCAGGCCAATCCCAACAATTTCGAATAGACAAAATATTACGAAGAAGAAACGTGGCAACAAGGGTGTCCCTTAAAATTGTACCGTAAACTCTAGTTTATAGCATTTTTCGTCTCGGTACAGCCCCCTGGAGCATAAAAATACTAATCCCGCCTTCCTYGCCAGTAGTGAAATACGGTAAAACCATTTTCATGTTGCACACTACTCCTTGCTAGTGCCTAATGAATTGGGGATCGGAGGGGCCATATGGGCGCGAATTGTAGCCATGATGTAAAGTTTGACGGCGTAGACCCGGTTTATAAACGGRTTTTAYTGATCGTTATCGCTATTAACGCCATTATGTTTCTGATTGAAATGCCAATGGGCTTCATTGGCCAGTCGCAGGCCCTTAAGGCCGACGCTCTCGATTTCCTCGGCGACACTTTCACTTATGCATTGTCTCTTGCCGTTATTGGCAAAGCTGCCAGCCTCCGGGCTAAAGCCGCCCTTGTAAAAGGTATCAGTTTGTTCGCAATGGGCCTGTGGGTTTTAGGTAGCACTATTTACGGCGTATTTTATTTGCAGCAACCAACGGCCATTATAATGGGTTCCGTTGGATTGGCTGCATTATTCGCCAACCTCCTAAGCGTAATTCTGCTTGTTAAATTTAAAGACGGGGACGCCAACGTGCGCTCCGTGTGGCTATGTAGCCGCAATGATGCGATCGGCAATGTGATGGTGATGATTGCTGCGTCGGGCGTGTGGATGTCCGGCACTGGTTGGCCTGATTTGATTGTYGCTGGTATTATGGCAAGCTTGTTCCTGTGGGGCGCRGTAACAATTATTCGCCAAGCAATGGGCGAGTTGAACCAAAAAAACAGCCACCAACATTCGCCAGCCGAATGAGTATTTTTAAAGCACATTAGGGGGCTACCATCACTAAAAATCAACGAATT
>JAESRJ010000063.1 GCA_016764715.1 Kordiimonadaceae bacterium
GAATTAGGAGGCCATCATGGCTGACATGCTCAAATTTGATCTCGTTTCTCCGGAGAGACAATTATTTTCTGGCGACGTCCAGCAAGTGGTTGTTCCTGGTGATGAAGGTGATTTCGCGGTTCTTCCGAACCACGCACCCTTCATGTCTGTGATCCGCCCCGGCGCGATTACAGTGACGAATGGCGACGAAACAACCCGGACATTTATCCGTGGTGGTTTCGCTGAAGTTACTCCGATGGGTCTGACTATTTTGGCTGAGGAAGCAATTCTGATGTCTGAAGTGGACACAGATAAGCTGACGCAGGAAATGCTCAGCACTTTCTCGGGCCTCGCACTGTTCGTTT
This sequence comes from Kordiimonadaceae bacterium, assembly GCA_016764715.1. GTDB lineage: Bacteria > Pseudomonadota > Alphaproteobacteria > Sphingomonadales > Kordiimonadaceae > Kordiimonas. The sequence goes on from JAESRJ010000063.1 coordinate 345, forward strand.
CTGCGCTCGGGTTGTTTGGGTTGGCGGCATTTAATGCAGAGCGCCGCACCAAAGAGATTGGCCTACGCAAAGTGCTCGGCGCAAATGTGACCGCTATTGTACGCCTGATGATCTGGCAATTCTCAAAACCTGTGTTGCTGGCAAACCTGATCGCATGGCCGCTGGTTTATTACGTCATGGACCAGTGGCTGAAGGGCTTTGCCGAGCGCATTGATTTGAGCCTGTGGCTTTTCGCCGCTGCTGGCAGTGCTGTCCTGATGCTGTCGTGGGTCACCGTGATGGGCCACGCTGTGCGCGTTGCTCGGCGGGCCCCGGTCACGTCGTTGCGGCACGATTAACTATAGAGAGACAACAATTTCTGATATCGCAATGTTTCATTTGGTTTCAACCAACCTGTAGCCGCAGTCCAATTCCTCAAAATCCAGCAAATCAGAGTAACGTTTTTCCCATGCGCCGCTTTTCAAATCTGCTTCGAGCTTGTGTAATTCAACAGAAACATCGCCCAATGCCCAGAAAGGCGACATGGCGGCCCTAATTCTGTCATCAAGATAAGCGGCGGGCCGTCGCCAATAACTGGCTAAAAAGCCATCAGTGCAATCGTGAGGAATACGCACAGGAGAGATTTCGACAGAACCCAGCCATTTCTCGTAGTGCGCAATTGGGGGCATCTGATTTTCATCCAACGTTACAAGTGCGGGAAAGTAATCAGCAAGCCAAAACCTGCGGAATGACGGATCAAAGGTGAGAAAGACAATCTTGCCCTGCGTGACCCGCCGCATTTCCGCGACGCCTCTCGCCTGATCAGAGCAGTGGTGGATGGTCAGGACAGCCATTGAGGCATCGAAAGTTTTGTCGTCGAAGGGTATATTTTCTGCGCTGGCCTGAATAACGCTGACATTTGAAGGGGCCCGCTGCGCTATCATCTCTGCAGAAGGGTCCAAGGCTGTGAGTTGCCCGTTGGCGGGCTCATATGATCCTGTACCGGCGCCGACGTTCAAAATGGTTTTTGCATCACCCAGAGCTGTGTCAATTCTCTGAGCTATTCTAGGGTCTGGCTTACGAAGATCCGCGTAATTCAGCCCGATTGTATCGTACAAGCTATTCATATCTCGACATATCATGAGGCGCGAACGCTGTCAGCAGGGAACAGCTGCCTTGACGTCCTAGCCAGTAAGGAACGAATGGAATTTAGGTTGCGCGATTCGAACCGGCCTGTGTATTTGAACAGGAGGCAAAAAAATTTACGGCGTCAGAGCAGGTTTGTTTAGCCATTTTGGGAACAAAAACGCGTTCCTGTAAACTTTAGTGAAAGAATGGCAAACAGTTGCAGWTGATACTTGTCGTTTYCYTGAGAATGCCTATGGTCATGSCCAACTAGGGGGTGAWGGCMGCRTASGTTAGGCTKTCACCGGTTCAGTATCAGGGAGAATACGGGATGTTTCGTCGTACTATCGTCGCTRTWGCTGCTATTGCCRCRCTTGCYGGCACCGCAGTMTTTGCGCAGACAATTCAACAAACCAAACAGCCATTTGATGATAARTTTCGTCAAYTGGATGAGGCACTGCCAACACCAAACAGCTACCGCACAGCGGGCGGCGAACCGGGGCATGCTTATTGGCAGCAAAAAGTTGATTACAAAATCAATGTAACTTTGGATGAGGCTAATCGCAGCATCTCTGGTTCTGAAACCATTACCTACACCAACAATTCGCCTGACACGCTGAAGTTCCTTTGGYTGCAGCTTGACYAGAACCGTTTCCGCACAGACAGCATGGCGGAAATGACAAGAACKTTCCGCGGCACSCCRAACRGTAACCCTGGKGTTGCAACGGGTGACGGCGGCGCGCCAATGCGTATGAGCCTTGGCCAATTGCGCCGCTTGCAGGCTATGCAGGATGTACCTTTGGGCTACGATATTAAATCAGTGAAAGCCAAAGGCGGCGCTGATTTGAAAGCCACAATCGTTGGCACCAATATGCGGATCGATTTGGCAAAGCCCCTTAAGCCTGGCGCAAGCACAGAGTTTTCGATCACATACTCTTATAATATTCTTGAGACAAATGCTGTAGGCGGGCGCTCTGGTTATGAGCATTTCCCGAAGGACGCACGCGAAGGCGGCAATGATATTTTCTTGCTGGCTCAGTGGTTCCCACGTCTGCACTCATACACAGACTATGAAGCATGGACTAATAAAGAGTTCTTGGGTGGCGGTGAGTTCACGCTAGAATTCGGTGACTATGACGTGAAGATGACGGTTCCTGCAGACCATATCGTATCCTCAACCGGTACGCTAAAGAATGCTAAAAAGGTTCTAACGTCTGAGCAGCGCAAGCGTCTTAAAGAAGCTGAAACTGCCAAGCGYCCTGTGTTTATCGTATCACTTGCCGAAGCGCTAGAGAACGAAAAAGAAGGCACCGACAAAACCAAAACATGGCACTTCACTGCAGATAACGTCCGTGATTTCGCCTGGGCTACATCGCGCAAATTTGCGTGGGACGCYAAGGGTTACAAGCAAGGCGGYAAAGTTCAGCCRCTGGTTATGGCGATGTCTTTCTTCCCGAAAGAAGGYGGCGAGCTGTGGCGCAAATATTCCACTGAAAGCGTGATCCAYACGATGGAGGTTTATAGCCGCTTCTCGTTTGATTACCCTTATGAAGTAGCGATTTCCGTGAACGGCCCTGTGGGCGGCATGGAATACCCGATGATCACTTTCAACGGCCCGCGCGAAACCATTCATGATGATGGTACGCAGACCTACACACAGGCAACCAARCGTTTCCTTATCGGTGTTGTGATCCACGAAGTTGGCCAYACATACTTCCCAATGATCGTGAACTCTGACGAGCGTCAGTGGACATGGATGGATGAAGGCMTSAATAGCTTCCTTGACGGSRTTGCTGGCCGYGAATGGGACCCRACCATTCCGTGGGGYGTTGAGCCACGCGACRTAACKGGKTACATGAAAAGCCAGTTCCARGTKCCTATCATGACCAACTCWGARAGCATTCGYCGCTTTGGCCCGAAYGCTTATACCAAGCCTGCAGCTGCGCTGAMYATYTTGCGCGAAACYATTCTTGGCCGTGAGCTGTTTGATTTTGCYTTCCGYGAGTATGCRCAGCGATGGATGTTCAAACGCCCAACACCAAGTGATTTCTTCCGTACGATGGAAGAAGCCTCAGGCGTTGATCTTGATTGGTTCTGGCGTGGTTGGTTCTATTCAACAGACCATGTTGATGTATCCCTTGACCGTATCTCGAAACTTGAGATGCAAACAGGYAACCCGGATATCGATTACAGTGCCGCACGCGACGCTGAAAACGGCAAAGCCCAGTCGCTTTCTGTTAAGCGCAATGCTGAGATTGGTACTCTTTGGGTAGACCGTAACAAAGACGTGTCTGATTTCTACGATACCAATGACCGCTTCACGGTTACCAATAAAGAGCGCAACAAATACAACGGTTTCCTCAAGGGGCTAGACCCATGGGAAAAGCGTGTGTTTGAGCGCGCTGTTAGCGACGGCAAGAATTACTATGTTCTTGAGTTCTCTAACAAAGGTGGCCTTGTAATGCCAATTATTCTTGGCCTTACCTATGCTGACGGCAGCACAGAGAAAATGTATCTGCCTGCTGAGATTTGGCGCAGAACACCAGGCGCTGTGCGTAAGCTTCTTGTCCTTGATAAAGAGCTCACAAGCGTGGTGGTTGACCCAGATCTGGAAACAGCTGACGTGGACGTTGATAACAACGCGTACCCACGCCGTATTGTGGCTAGCCGTGTTGAGGCGTTCAAGCGCTCTGGTGGCGGTAACGGTTATGTTCGCCGCGACATTATGCATGACAGCACCAAGAAGCTGAAAACAGACGAAGATGAAGACGATGACAAGAAGAAAGATATGAAAGACGGCGACGATAGCTAATGCCGCGTTTTCTTACATTTCTGATAGTAATGCTTATAGCGGGTGCCATTTTGGCGCCCGCTTCTGCACCCGCCYTTGCYCACGARCAGAAAACAGCGATTACTAAAATCCTGTTTAACCCGCGTACTGGCAACCTTGAGGTCTCACACCGTTTTCTGGTGCATGATGCCGAGCACGCAGTACGCGTGATCTTTGGTAAAGACGCTGATATCCTCGCTAAGGAAGCAACCCAGCTAACGTTCGCGGCCTATGTGACCGACCGTTTCAAGATCGCCCATCCTGACGGTAAGGAAATTATACTAGGATTGGTTGGGTTTGAGCTTGATGGTCGTTTTTTCTGGGTTTACCAGGAAACCGAAACCCCGCCAAAATTGACAGGCCTAATCATCAAGCACGGCGCGCTGCGTGAGCTGTGGCCCAGCCAAACCAACACCGTAAATATCGAAGGCAAAGGCAGCGTAAAAACCGCAACCTTTGAGGGTTCGGTTGAGTTACTAATCGTGGAATTCAACGAGCCAGAATAGTTTATTCCCTGTTTTCATGGCGAGAAACAGTGATTTTCCAATGCCTGGGTTGGGCGCGACAAGACTAAATGCCACTGTGCTAAAAGCGCCGGAAACAACCCCCGTGCCTTGCGTGTGTTGGATCGTTTGCGGCATGTCGGTTTGCAGGTATTGCCCAATAAAATTACCCGTCTTGCACGACCCTTTTGTATTTACTTGTCCCTACTGTAAGTTCTTGTTGAGAAAGTTTGTAACGCCGGTCTTCAATTTTCCCTTTAATTTTGAGGCACATACTAGCGTCTAGCGGCGTGTTAACTTCGAAGTTCAAATTACATAATTGTTGTTTTAGGCCAGCGGCATCACCGGATGTGAAAGGTGTTAAAAGCACGTATTCCAATTTTGACGCTATTTTCCAGCTGTTACCATTTGTTTCTGTTATGGACTGCACCGAGGCCTCAGCCACCCTTTCGCGTATCGCGACCGTGCATCTATTGTCGCTGAAAACTGTGGCCTTTGTGATTACAAATTCTTTAGAAATTTGCATGCTTTGGTTCATATATTCTTTGTAGTTTGGGCCATAGCTTACTTCTACGCAGCTGCGTTCATAGTTACCAAAAATAGTAGTGGCATCGCGTGCAAAAGTTACTGGCGSCAAAAATGGAACGGCAACTAAACAGGCAATAAATCGTGAAATTCTCATGATAGGTCCCTTTTTATTTTTTTTATTTTTGGCCTCTATACTAAATTATATGCGCCTTTTAAAACTCAGTTCAAGAGGAGGCTTTGCTATCGTGGCGAAGCTTGTAGAGCCACAGGCGTATGGTTGCGTCCCGTTCGCCGTGATATCAAACTACATTGGTTGCTTGATAAATGCAGCGTGGGCTCTTCACTTTTCAAAACAGTGCCTTAAACAATGTCACGCCAGAATGTTAGTGCAAGTAGTTGTCGAAAAGTTCATATAGGGCAGACTTGGAATACTTGTATTGGTTTTTATGTACACCTCTTATTCTGGATCGCTCGCGATGCGGTAGGCTTCGTGCAGCTGCCCGGCGCTGCTAATGCCAACTTTCAGGTCCTGCAAAATGCCGTCTTTGAGGCTGTAAACCCAGCCGTGCACTTTCAGGTTTTTACTTTCCCGCCACGCGTTTTGAACGATAGATGTTTTGGCCACGTTTCGAACTTGGGCCTTTACATTCAGTTCGCACAGCAGGTCGGCGCGCGCTTCTGCGTCGGGTAGAGCGGTGATCTCATCATGGTGCTGGCGGTAAATATCTTTGATGTGAGCTAGCCAATTGTCGATCTGCCCGTGATCTTTTTTCTCCATCGCCGCATTGATGCCGCCGCAGCCGTAATGGCCGGTGACGATGATATGCTCCACCTCCAGCATCTCAACCGCGTACTGAATAACCGCGAGGCAGTTCAAATCGCTGTGTGGCACCACGTTGGCGATGTTGCGGTGCACGAACATCTCACCCGGTTTCAGGCCCACAATCTCAGCCGCCGGCACGCGGCTATCGGAGCAGCCGATCCACAAGTATTTTGGGTTTTGCTGATCACACAGATCAGTGAAAAACTGCTGGTCGGCATCGACCATAGATTTCGCCCAAGACCGGTTCAGCTTAAGAAGGTCGCTAAGGTCGTTGTCACTCATGGATATCTGCTTCTCAGTGTTTTTTTGAAGGCGTCACAAAGCTGTAGGTATGAGCTAGCCCAATGGCGTGCGCCCCTGCGATCCCAACCTATCAAACAGCTATTCCCAGCTGAAGGGCTTATAGATTGGGAGCGTAAGCTCGCTGCTCGCGTCCGATGCCTGTGCTTCAGCGCGTAGGGCCGTTAGGTCTTTTGTGATCTGGTAGCGGAAGCTGCTTAGTTCTTTCCACAGCGCATTGAAATTCTCAGGCCGGTCACTGGCTGGCATTTCTACCATTGGGCCGATCAGCGCAAACGCGGTGTATAGGCGTTTGGACTGTGTTTCTTCAAATGCATCGATCTTCGCTAGTATTGCTTGWACGGCTGCGTTCTCTGCTTCAGGAGCAGGCRCTTCTATGCGCRTKGCCATCTCAGTAAAATAAGTCACGGTTTCTTCCACGCTGATGCTGTAGGCATCGCGCCACTTGTACAGGCTTGATTTGTTGATCAGTGTTTCTGNTTTTGGATCCACGATCAGCACGGTCGGCGTGCCGTAAATAACCTGCTCGCCGAACCGCTGAATCACGGCAGATACATGCTCGAGCCCGCCCACATCAACCAACAGGGTYTCGTATTTTTCGTCGAGCAASGGCTTCAGCGCATCGTCATCGAGGCGCGCAACCAGCGATTGGCTGTCATGGCACCAGTTRGCSCCCATAATGATCAGSCCGAGCTTACCGCTCTCCGCTGCGCGCAGCAGGGTTGCGTCCACATCCACCATCACATTWGCAGTCGGCYGGAAGGGCGTTGGCCGARCRCTGGAAAAAAMMCCGTTCTTMATCARCAGTGCCGTGGCAATCGAAAGCAGCGCCAGTACAAGCGAGATAACGAAGGCAATTTTTACGGCTCTTGACTTGGCAATTTCCAATGACGGCTCCTGATTTAGACGTGCTGAGGTATCTACATTGTTTAAAGCTATTTCTAGCCCCTCCCGCCCGTTCCGTCCAGCGGTGTGTGTKKGKGGGCTCTAGAAGCCGTAGCTAACGCCCACCCGTGCGATGGTATCWGTGGTGGCGCGGCCGATGGGGGCGTCGCGGTCATAAAGCACATCGAAGGATATTTTACTAGAAAGTGATTGGAGGATTTTAAACTGCAACGCGGCTTTATTTTCAAAGATTGTTCTGCCGCCAAAGTATGCGCTGGCGACGTTGGAGAATTTCGTTGTTTCGGAAATTTGGAGCTCAGTYGTRGCGCGGAAAAAGGCGGAGAAATCGCTTTCGTAATCYGCACCTTCGAAGTTTTTCGTGAAAATCACGCTGGGCGCTGCCTCAACCGTAAAGTTAAGTGTATCCCCTTCGATAACATGGTAGCCGACACCTGTTGCCACTGCGATACGCTCGCGAAAAGCACCGAACTTATTGCTCTCAAACGCGGCGTCGCCTGTGAAGAACGTGCGTTCTGATAAGCTGTAGGCCAAATTGTAGGACGCGCCGTAGCGCTCGCGATCAGAAATGCCGTTGCTTCGGTTGAAATCAGCAAAGCCAGAGGCGGTGTGTTTCACCCGGCCTTCAGTGTAGATAAGTTTGCCCCCAATACCGAAAGAGGTCTGACTACTGTTGCCTGATGTAAAGAGCGCGTTGATGTCAGCTGTGCCTGACCACGGGCCTTYGGCTTTGGTATCGTCGGCGACTAAAGGGGCTGACGTGAAAGCARTTGCTGCAGCCACGGCGCAGGCTTTTATCAGGCTATTCATCTTAAATCTCTCAAAAAATATGTGTATCAGGCGAAATGTGCTGCCAAATTGGGCGCTGTGTAGCATTCTTACGGGGATTGGGCCAGCTTCTCCTATAAAAAACACCCTGCACCAATTGCATGAAAGATATAGGGCAAGCTGTAGTATGGTGGTGCTTCTGAAAGCCCYYGCCGCATGGTATRGGCCTGCGGCGAAACGACACGCTTTTAAATCTGCATTTAGTATCCATCTTTATTGTATGAAGTAGGAAGCGGCTATTGTTAGGAAGTAGCCGCAGTGATGCGAGGAGCCGGACATGACCACCCCAACGAACGACAATAGCGTAGTTGATGACTTAAATTTAGACATGCACCATAAGCCTGAAGGTTTTGGTGACCATGTAGCCTTTGCCTTTGTTAAATTGCTGCGTTTCTTCGCCGACACTTTTTTTGCCAAGCGCTACGGTCACCGGGCGATTGTGCTGGAAACAGTTGCCGCGGTGCCGGGCATGGTGGGCGGTTTRTTGCAGCACCTTAAATGCCTGCGGCAGATCAGAGATGATCAGGGCTGGATCAAGGAAATGCTGGAAGAAGCCGAGAATGAGCGCATGCATTTGATGACTTTTATTCAAGTTGCTAATCCAACGTTTTTTGAGCGTGTGGTGGTGATGGGTACGCAGATGGTTTTCTATAATTTCTATTTTTTCCTCTATCTGTTTGCCACCAAAACCGCGCACCGGGTTGTTGGTTATTTCGAGGAAGAAGCCGTTATCAGCTACACTCACTATTTGGCGGAAATTGACGCTGGGCGGCACAAAAACGTACCAGCACCCCAGATTGCCATCGATTACTGGAATTTGGCGGAAGACGCCACCCTGCGGGATGTGATTATTGTTGTACGGGCCGACGAAGCAGGCCACCGGGACCGGAACCATTATTTCGCGGATAGCCTAAACCGAGGAGAGCGCCCTGTAGGGGCAATTCACCAGGAGTAACTAGGTCGCGAATATTAAGCAGCGGACGACTAAAACGGACGGAGAAAACAAGATGAACCAGCCCCACAAAGCCCAAATGCCAGAGGGAATTKCACCTTACAAAAGGACGCCKACCTTCAGCAAAATAACSGTACCCGCKGGGYTGACCAACGACCATGCCACCAAAGAAGGCGTATGGGGGATGATCAATGTAGTCGCGGGTGAACTGGTTTACACAGTGCYYGGTGCKGGGACYRARCTGACCYTTGCRGAAGGGGATACAGCAATGATCGAACCAACAGTGCTTCATAAAGTGGCGCTGAACGCAGARGCCCAATTCTTCGTGGAGTTTTGGCGATAGAGTTGATTTTGAGATGGTTTGTGCCTCGGACCCGCCGCCTGTGTAGAGTGTAACTGACGGCCAAAGGGCGGAATTTTCATGGACAATGCCGCGAAAAAGAGGGTGACCTCCCCGTGGAAGAAGTGGCGAAAGGCTACAGCCATTGGYTATGCCATTTACTTCATTCACCTTTTGATTGGTTTCGCGTTTTATTATTCGGGATTAGAAAACGCTTTTCTTACAGGTTGGTTTATTGGGGCGGGTCTTCTGTTTTATCAYYTCATGGTTGGCATTCCTCTTTGTAGCACTGCCTATTACGTAATCAGCCATTTCGTTTTCACCAACAACTGAGACTTAGTGCCCACAAGTATTTGCCGAGAGTAGGCCGTTTTGGTGATCCAATTTGTTGCCATGGAGGCATGGCACTGGGCATGGGTAACCAGCCAAACTTTAGATCTGCTTCGGCACGGGCAAGAAWTTTTTGGTTCATTTTCCGCGCCCGATAGGCTTTAAAAGCGGAACAGATGATCTAGCTATTGGCTTGAACSCCCTTCTTGCCGTCCTTTTCCAACTATCGGAGCTTATTATGCAGTCTTTCCTTCCGCCAAACCGGACGCTTATGGGCCCCGGTCCGTCTGATGTTTCTGACCGCATATTACAGGCGATGGCGAGGCCAACGATTGGCCATCTGGATCCTGAGTTTCAGCGTATGATGGAAGAGATAAAAACAGGCCTGAAGGCGCTGTTCCAAACCGAAAACCGGCTGACTTTCCCTGTTTCTGCCCCCGGCTCTGCTGGCATGGAAACATGTTTCCTCAACTTGGTGGAAGAGGGCGATACCGTTCTTGTGGTACGGAACGGCGTGTTTGGTGACCGCATGCGCGAAAATGTTGTTCGGGCTGGCGGTACAGCGGTAATCGTTGACGCGGAATGGGGCACTGCGCCGGCTCTCACTGAAATCGAAGCGGCGCTCGACGCCAATCCGGACATCAGCATTGTAGCCTTTGTGCACGCGGAAACATCCACG
>JAESRJ010000064.1 GCA_016764715.1 Kordiimonadaceae bacterium
TTGATCGTTGTGAACAACAATCGCACCAATCGGCACTTCATTTTTATCTCGTGCTTGTTCTGCTAGCTGCGGCGCTTGTTGCATGTAATATTCGTGTTGCATAAGTAGTTGTAATGATTGCATCGATCATAAGATTATTATAATCGGCGCAATAAATCAACATTACTTGTAATGAAATTTAAAATGCTGAAATACCCGTTTGTGATTTGCCAAGGATTAAGGTATGAACGTCGTATGTACCTTCATACGTATTCACCGTTTCCAGATTGACCATATGGCGCATCACGTGGAATTCGTCAGAAATACCGTTGCCGCCGTGCATATCGCGCGCCATCCGCGCAATATCAAGCGACTTGCCGCAGCTGTTGCGCTTGATCAGCGAGATATTCTCAGGTGCTCCCTTGCCTTCATCCATCAGGCGACCAACACGCAGACAGGCCTGCAGACCAAGCGTGATTTCTGTCATCATGTCAGTGAGTTTCTTTTGCACCAGCTGGGTTTGTGCCAGCGGGCGGCCAAACTGCTTGCGGTCCATCGTATATTGACGCGCGGCGTGCCAGCAGAACTCTGCCGCCCCAAGCGCACCCCAGGCAATGCCGAAGCGTGCCTTATTCAAGCAGCCAAAAGGCCCGCCTAGGCCAGAAGCATTCGGCAACAGGTTTTCAGCAGGGACAAAGACATCGTCCATAACGATTTCGCCGGTGATCGACGCCCGCAACGAGAGCTTGCCTTCGATCTTCGGTGTAGTGAAACCTTCCATACCGCGCTCAAGAATGAAACCACGAATTTTGCCGTCCAGCTTGGCCCAAACAACGGCAACATCGGCGATCGGGCTGTTAGTGATCCACATTTTAGTGCCGTTCAGCGTATAGCCGCCAGAAACTGGCTCAGCACGAGATAGCATACCGTTCGGGTCTGAGCCGTGATCAGGTTCAGTGAGACCAAAGCACCCTACCCATTCGCCAGACGCGAGCTTTGGCAGGAATTTCTGCCGTTGTTCTTCCGTACCGTATTCGTAAATTGGGTGCATCACTAAGGACGACTGAACGCTCATCGCAGACCGGTAGCCAGAATCGACCCGCTCTACTTCGCGGGCGATCAAACCGTAGGATACGTGGTTCACTCCAGCGCCGCCGTATTCTTCCGGCAGGGTTGCGCCAAGCAAACCCAGCGCGCCAAATTCGGTCATAATATCGCGGTCAAATATCTCGTGACGGTTGGCCTCAAGGATCCGGGGCATCAGCTTACTTTGGCAATACTCGCGGGCACTATCACGAATTAAGCGTTCTTCCTCGGTAAGCTGTTCTTCAAGTAAAAACGGGTCGTCCCATTTAAAAGGAAATCTCGGGGCCATTGTCTGTCCTTCAGGATCAAAAAGTCATGTTAGGAATGTATATAGGGCGTTTTTGCTTGATTAAAGCGATATAAACTTCTCACTTCATGAGTATTAATCATGATATTTCGTATGGGACATGCTATTGCAAGATCATGAAACGCAAATTACCCGCGCTGGCGACGCTCGAATGCTTTGAAGCCGTGATCCACCACGGGCTTGTTACCCGCGCAGCCGAAGAACTGAACCTGACGCAAAGTGCCGTTAGCAGGCAAATTTCCAACCTGGAAGCCTATGTTCAGCAACCGCTGTTTGTTCGCAGACGTAAACGCCTAATGCCTACGGATGCGGCGCTCCGGTATCTAAGGTCGGTATCTCCGCTCCTTGATACACTGGAAACAGAGACGCTTCGTTTGATGAGTTCCAGTACTGAAAACCAAGTTCTCATGCTTGGCCTTCTACCAACTTTTGGGTCACGCTGGCTAATGCCGAGGCTTGGCGGCTTTACCGAAGGCCACCACGATATTCAGCTCAACATTCTAACGGGCCTAACCTTTGAAGACTTCAAACGTGCCAATGTCGATGTGGCGATTGCATACGGCAACGGTAATTTTGCAGGGTACCAGAGCTTTCATCTGATGAATGAAACCATCCAGCCTGTTATATCGCCAGACCATTACGCTAACCCTGACGTGCTCAGCTATGAGCACCTGCAAATGTCGACCCGTCCTTCAGCTTGGCCCGACTGGCTAGCAGCTCAAAAAATTGACGCGAAGCCCAGCAAAATTGGCCCAACCATGGGGCACTTCACGATGATGATCGAAGCCGTACGCTCGGGCCTCGGCGTTGCGGTCCTGCCTTCAATGTATGTAAAGGACGACTTGAAGGCGGGGCGCTTACTTGCGCCTTTCGGGCCTGCTGTCACCAGCCGAAATGGCTATTATTTGATCAGCCCAGATCACCTTGCTTCCAGTAAAAAAGTTGCGGCCTTCAAAGACTGGCTGCTAACTGAAACACAAAAGAAAAAGGCCGACTAAAGGCCGGCCTTTCCAATTCATTTTATGCCCGGATTTACCAGATCTGAATACGGTCTTCAGGAGCCAGGTAAAGCGCGTCACCTTCTTTAACATTAAAGGCTGCGTACCATTCGTCCATGTTGCGAACCACACCGTTTACCCGGAACTCAGATGGTGAGTGCGGGTCTGACTTAAGGCGTGCGATAAGAGCCGCCTCCCGATACTTGCGTTTCCATACTTGCGCCCACGCGAGGAAGAARCGCTGATCGCCAGWAAGGCCATCAATAACCGGCGCTTCTTTRCCGCCAAGRGCMAGYTTGTATGCATGGTAWGCCATCGCCAAACCACCAACATCACCRATGTTTTCRCCMARGGTGAAGTTWCCGTCRACGAAATTRTCTTTYACSGCTTCAAACTTRTCGTACTGGCTAGCMAGTGCMGAWGTTTTAGCGTCRAARTTCTTGCGGTCKGYATCTGTCCACCAGTTTTCCTGAATGCCGCGGTAATCAGACTTGGAGCCCTGATCATCAAAGCCGTGGCCCATCTCGTGCCCGATCACAGCACCAATACCGCCGTAGTTAACGGCAATATCAGCGTTCGGATCAAAGAACGGCGGCTGAAGGATAGCCGCTGGGAACACGATCTCGTTAAAGGACGAGTTATAGTAAGCGTTCACGGTTTGCGGTGTCATGAACCATTCGTCTTTGTCGGTTTCCCGAGCGAAACGAGCAATAGTGATCGCGTAATTAAAGGCATTGATGCTTTTCACGTTAGCAAAAAGAGCCCCTGCTTTAATCTCCATCTTCGACAGGTCTTTCCACTTCTTCGGATAGCCGATCTTTGGATTGAAGCTATTAAGTTTTTTGTGCGCTTGTATTTTTGTCTCTTCACCCATCCACTCAAGGCCGTTAATACGAATAGCCATTGCAGCGCGCAAGTTGACCACCAGCTGATCCATCTGGACCTTGGATGATTCCGGGAAGTGACGTTTCACATAGACCTGACCAATTGCTTCACCAAGTGCATTCAAGCCGCCTACACGGCCAACAGCACGCTTCCAACGGTCCCGCTGCTGCGGTTGACCGTTCAGTGTGGTGCCAAAAAAGGCAAAGGTTGTTGCATCAATTTCTTCAGTAAGAATACCTGCATGGTTGCTAACAACACGGTAGGCAAGGAAGGCTTTCCAGTCATCAACGCTGATTGAATTCACAAGGCCAACGGCTGCCGCCACTGAACTTGGGAAGGTTACATTCAAATCGTTGATCGTAGTGAGATCACCTGCACTGAAGAAGCTATCCCAATCAAAGCCTTTATATTCAGCTTTAAAGTCAGTATAGCTCATAGGGTTAAACGTTTTATCGCGGTTACGGCGCTCTGCACGTGGCCACTGAATTTCAGCAATTTTAGTTTCGATCGCCAAAATTGCCTTCGCTTTTTCATCCGCGCCATCAACACCGGCATAGCCGAGCATTTTAGCAACGTAGGTTACATATTCAGCGCGAATTTTGATGAAGTTCTCAGTATCTTCCAGATAATAATCGCGGTCAGGCAGGCTCATGCCGCCAATGCCCAACCCGAGCTGATATCTGTTCGGGTCTTTACGGTTGATGCCTAGGCCTGCTGTGATCGGTGAGGCAAAATTGTCTTTCAAAGTACGRCCGAAAAGAACTGTCAGGTCAGCGATGTTTTTTACGGCTGCAACCTCGGCCAGCATTGGGCGGATCGGGTCAATACCGGCGGCATTGATCGCGTCTACATCCATATAGCTGTTGTAATAGTCGCTGATTTTCTGCTCAACGGTACCGTCCGCAAACGTGCCTTCTTTGAGCTCGTCAATGATGGCTTTGGTTTGGTCGCGGCTGCGCTCACCCAGTACGGTGAACGCACCGTAATTTGTGCGGTCTGCTGGCAACTCGAATGTATCAAGCCAGCTGCCGTTGGCATAGCGGAAGAAATCATCGCCCGGCTTAATCGACGCTTTACGCGCAGTAAGGTCAACGCCCCACTTGCCAAGCTCAGGCGTTTTCTCAGCTACCATAACAGTTTTTGCACTGGCTACTTCTGTGCTGTTCGCGTGAAGTGCCACACCGTTTGCTGCCACAAGCAAGGCAACAGACGCTACTGACATTTTCAAAATATTTTTTATCATGTCCCACTCCAGGGTTATTGTTTTTCAATTCAATACTGGTGGACGCAGGCCTAAAAAGGCCACCCGCCAATTTTTAACTGTTCATCCACCCGCGCATAGCTAACCAAAAAGCAGGCAGGTGCGTCAATAAACCTTAGGTATAGAGCGTTCTAATTCTGATAGCCGGCTATAATTCAAGGCTCAACTCGTGTGGTTTTAGGGCTGCCGGTAGAGTTTAGGATGCATGTCGTTCGCGGCGAAGACGCCACTCTACGGATGAAATTCGAGCCTACGCCACACTATTACCGCTTTAGTTTCAAAAGCTTATTCATGCCCACGTCCAACTAGTGTGGATCGGCCTTATTCACTCAACGGCGCACTTTATCTAGCATCCCAGAAATTCAAAGATCAGTCCTTGTTGCAACAAAACACCAGCCCAAGCGATAATTTCAGTTGCAAATGAAACAAGTAACCGCACCTCTAAGCAACCCTTGCCCAAAAACCTGGCGAGACTCGAATAGATTTGAGCGGCAATCTACTGAACTTAGAGCAAATACCTCCAGTCACGCCGTGTTGTTTCCTTTTTGCGTTTTATGCGCTAGAGCAATGCTAAGACATCCACATTCCGAAGGACGGGGCCCTGGTCAGATCAAGGCGACGACGCAAATGAAGACACTTTTCAGGGAACCCATCGTTCACTTCCTCGTAGCAGGCATACTGCTTTACGGTATTCTGGCCCTTGTGAGTAACCCGAACGGCGCTGGCGACGACGGCGCGATCGTTGTGTCTGAGAATACAATCACCACCTATATGCAGTTTCAGAAAGAAGAATTCAGCGCAGGGGACGCCGCGCGGGCTCTAGCCGCCCTGCCCCCGCAAGAACGTGCGACCTTGGAATTGGACTATATTCGTTCAGAAGCCCTGTACCGCGAAGCACTTGCGCTAGGCCTAGACCAAAACGATGAAGAAATTCGCGAACGGCTAATTGAGAAAATATCTTTTGTGATCGCAAGCACTGCTGCCACTGAGAGCGAGCCTTCAACTGAAGCGCTCAAAGCTTACTTCAAGAAAAACACGGCAGCATATACCACGCCAGCCGAGGCGAGTTTTATTCATATATTTTTCAATGCAAAGCTCCACGGCATGACAGGCGCCTATGCAAAAGCAGAGCTGCTGTTAGCGGAGCTAAGCGAAGATTTAGCGCCGCAGGCAACAGCAAAGCTCGGGGACCGGTTTCACTTTCTGCGCACCTACGCCAGCCGCCCTCGAACAATGGTGGAGGCTCACTTCGGCACGGAAATGAGCGGCAGCATTTTTAAGGGCGGCAAACACAATGCTTGGATTGGCCCTTTCTGGTCACGCTACGGCGCGCATCTAGTAAAGATATCAGGCATCACCCCCGAGACCCCCGAGACGTTCACAGACGTTAAAGGCCAAATATTGCGCGACTATAAAAAGAACAGGCAGGCAGCAGCACTGCAAAAAGCAACGGACAGGCTTGTAAAAAAATACTCGGTGGCCCGACCAAAAAAGGCGGGCCGTTAAATGCGGGTTGTTCTATTRCTTTTATCGCTTGTAACGTTCTTTTTTGCCCCACATATGGCGRCAGCACATGAAGGCCGACCTATCTATATAGAACTAACGGCGCAGCCTACTGAGTTGGGCAGCAAATATCTGGTACGCTGGCGTATGCCACCCGTCCTGCCTGCAGCTGAAATTCCTACAATTCAAGTCTATGGCGCAAACTGCCATTATAACCCCAAGTTAGWTCGAATTCCCGCCCTAACCGGAACCGATAGCCTTGAATGTAATGGTGCCGATCCTTCGCTTACCGTCTCACTGACCTACCCTAAATCAAACCCAGCACTTTCAACGTTGCTCTATGTGCAAAATCTTGACGGCAGCAACCGCACTGTTTTCTCCGGCCCTGAAGTAACTGTCATTCAGGTTCCCAAAGACGGCAGCTTTTGGGAGACGGCACTCCAATACACCGGTGCGGGCACCGACCATATCCTGTCGGGGTATGATCATCTGCTTTTCGTCCTGTGTTTGATGTTGCTGGCAGGGTCGTTGCGGCGCGTATTCCTAACGGTTACGGGCTTTACGCTTGGCCATTCGGTGACATTGGCAATGTCTGTTCTTGGTGGTTGGTCGCTGCCACCAACTTTTGTTGAGCCACTGATTGCTTTTAGCATTCTCATCCTCGCGACAGAGATCGCGCGCGGTAAAAAGGATACTTTAACCTACAAACACCCCGTTATTATCTCAGTCGCTTTTGGCCTCCTACACGGCTTTGGCTTTGCAGGCGCACTCGCTGAACTTGGCTTGCCGTCCAGCCTGCAAATACCCGCGCTGGCGTTCTTTAACATTGGTGTTGAGATCGGCCAGATCGCTTTTGTTGTCGCCGTCTACGGCGCTTTTCTTCTGGCCAAGCCCCTTCTCAACCACCCTCGCCTGGCTGGTTTTCCGATACGGAGTGCGCGTGTCGCCGTTTACCCTGCGGGCATATTGGCAGCCTTTTGGACAATTGAGCGGCTAGTGGCACTCTAGATTAAACTGGGCATCTCACCGTCTAGGCCGCTGATTTCACATTGAAACCGTCGGCGAATGGCTTACCTTCATGAAGCAATGATCATTGAAGCGGGAGATTTATGATGACCTTAGAGACAGCCTTTATCGTATCACGCAGCGACATTCGCAGCTTTAAAACTGAAACCAGCGACAACACGGCAGCGCTTGGCGACGATGAGGTTTTGATGAAGATCCATCAATTCTCCTTCACTGCAAACAATATCACTTATGCGGCCTTCGGGGACGCAATGAAATATTGGGATTTCTTCCCGGCAAAGGACGGCTGGGGAAGCGTGCCAGTATGGGGTTTTGCAAACGTTGTTGAAAGCAACTGCAGCGGCGTTACCGTTGGTGAACGCTTTTATGGCTATTTCCCAATGTCGTCCCATCTGCGAGTAACACCTGCCAAAGCATCCGCAAACGGCTTCTTTGACGGTGCGTCCCACCGCCAGCACCTCAGCCCGATTTATAACTATTACAGCAACACCAAAACTGACCCAGGCTATAATGCCGAGCAGGAAGCCCTGCAGATGCTTTTCCGCCCGCTGTTTATGACCAGTTTTCTGATCGATGATTTCCTGGATGACAATGCCTTTTACGGGGCAAAACAAATAGTGCTTTCAAGCGCGTCATCCCGCACCGCATACGGGCTCGCCTTTCAGCTAGCCCTACGCGGCGACATCAAGGTGATTGGCCTGACATCTGATAGAAACGTGGCGTTCGTAGAAGGCCTAGGTTGTTACGACAAGACAGTAACATACGATAATGTTAGCGAGCTCGACGCCAGCTTACCAACAGTTTATGTAGACATGGCARGCAGCGGGCCCGTGCGTTCAGCCGTACACACCCATTTTGCCGACAACCTGAAATACAGCTGCTCGGTTGGGGCCTCGCACTGGGATGATCGCGGCAGTAATGAAGATCTGCCCGGCGTTAAACCCACGCTGTTTTTYGCRCCAKCCCAAGGCCAGAAACGCAGTAAAGACTGGGGTGAAGCAGGCATGCAGCAACGCACAGGTACTGCATGGCTCAAATTTGTAGATTTTGCCAGCAAGCTGACAACAGTGGTTGAAAGTAAAGGTGAAGACGCCATTGCCTCGATTTATAACGTCACGCTAACCGGCAATACCAACCCAACTGAAGGCAACATTCTTAGCTTCTAATCAAAGTCGAGGCGCTCCGTTGGTTTCAAGCTAGCGGAGCGCTTTTGGCAACTTCCAGCCGCGCAAGATAGCAGCAGCGCGAATGGTAAAAGCAATTGCGATAGCGCCCCAAAGAGAGACGCTTCCGTCCACGCCTGCGTAACTGAGCAAACAGAAAGTGCCAGCACCAGCGAATGCTGCCGTAGCATAGACTTCTTGTTTCAAAACAAACGGTATTTCGTTACAGATCACATCGCGGATAATGCCGCCCGCCACCGCTGTTGCCACACCGAGGGTAACAGCAATGATTGGGCTACCGGATACCGCAAGCGCTTTCTCGGCGCCCACCACACTGAAAAGTGCCAGCCCAGCGGCGTCCGCCCAAACCAGCCATGTCATCCGGCTTGCAACCTTGCCCGCGAATAGAAACACAAGCACAGCAGCAGCAAGCGCCGCCCAAAGGCTGGCGTTTCCCGCTACCCAAAATACAGGCACGTCGAGTACTAAATCACGCAGGGTACCACCGCCAACCGCAGGCATAAGGGCCAGCACGCCAATGCCGAACAGGTCCATATCTTTGCGCGCCGCCGCMAGCGCGCCGGAGATCGCAAAAACAAAAACGCCCGCCAAGTCTAGGTATGTAAGGAGTTGGTCCATAATTGACTGCCTTCRATACTAATATCGTAAGGGCATGATGGATTTAGCCATCAGCGTCAAGCAAAGCAGAGAGGCGACAACTAACGAACGAGCTGACAATTTCAGGCTAAGTTCCGTATCGCCGTATTGTGAAGTGCCGGTTAGCGTTCCAACTAATCACCGCCGGGTGCGCGCTATTTCCCGTACACTGACCAAATGCCTTTTAGTAACCCAACGGTTCTATTCTTCCGTCCGGCTCTTGGATAGCCTGGCGTRTAGACGATGTTCGATAATATTTGACGAGCTCGTTCCTTCGAAATGCCGATCACTCCGATAATTTCCAGGTCGTGCGCTTTGCAGTCCATTCCAACATTCAAGCGGAAAGCGACCTGTCCTATTTCCTGTTTATATCGCCCCTTAGAAAAGTCGCCTAACGGGTCATAGGCAATTACATGTGTAAATGGTTCCCTAGCTTGCTGAGCTTTGGCCGCGTTTTCACAAGCGACACCATCGTTGCCTAGTTTATAATTTAGCTCTATTCGCCGTTTATAGACCTGCCAAATTCGTCGCTCTCGCGGGTCCAGTATTTTGTAAGCGCGGTAAGCGCCTTCGAAGGCTTTTAAAGCGTTCACATGATGCCCCGCTGCCCGCTCTAGTTCCCCCAACCAAAAATATAAAGTGGCTTCATAATCAACRATCYCTGWTGCAGAAAACTCATCCAGCAAARYCCATATTTGCCCCACCAGCGGYGYGGCTCGTTCGAAATCGCCCACTTGCAAATAYAGTGTTGCCAGCCCGGCATACATTCTGGCAGCCTCAAAACTACCTTCAGGATGATGAATTTTAAGCAGGCCTTTCACCTTATCATACCAAGCATAGGCCAAGTCAGGCTCGTCACGGCGCGTCGCTTCTTCAGCCGCAGCAAGAAACGGCAATATATGAGCAGGTGCCCGAGCATCATATGCCGCGCGGTACAAAGCCAGCGTTTCCTTGAACAAACTTAGCGCCACTGGCTCCTTATAGCGGGCAGAGGCTTCTGCATAAGCAAACACTATTGGGGCCATCCGCGCCGGGTCATCAGCGTAAAGTTTATGGCCGGTTTTATAGACCTTGCCCGCAAGCAAAAAACCAACCGCTTTATTGTAAAGCGATTTGGCTTCCGTGAAGGTGATCTGCTCCCGATCGAGCTGCGCTCTCAGTGCTGAATGCTGATCAGTTACAGCCAGATACGGCGCTGGCAACAGTAGAGCCGCAACGAATGCATATGTAAACATGTGCTATCCCCAATCCCCAATCCCCAATCCCAAAAAAAGATAGGTGATTACATAACATATACTTAGACTATATCAAAGGATTATTGGAATAGTTGCATTCACGCTTTTTTACTCGTCATTTTGCGACAGACAGGCMCCGRTATTACTGCGTCACTTTATGAGGCACCAGATACTGTGTGCCGCCATCATCCCAGCGCSCGACTTCGACGCCGAACGCGCGTTTCAGGTTTTCTGGTGTTAGCACCTCGGCCGGTGATCCCTCGGCAAGGACACCGCCTTCATGCAGCA
>JAESRJ010000223.1 GCA_016764715.1 Kordiimonadaceae bacterium
CCCACGCAAAAATATCCACGGGTAAATCTGATAATAAATTTGGCATTCCGTGGGGCCGTGTCGAAGATGTGTACGACCGTATTGCTGCGCTCAGCAATGTCTCTGGTGGCGGTGTTGATATTCATATCGGTTCGCTTCTCAACGACCTGGGGCCTCTGAAAGAGGCGTTTGAAAAAATCGCTGCGCTTGTAGGGCGGCTGCGCGATCGCGGCCACGATATTCGCCATCTTGACCTCGGTGGCGGGCTAGGCATTCCGTATCAAGCCACAAATGATGCGCCGCCGTCGCCGGACGCTTACGGCGATGTGGTTCGCGAAGTGTTTAAGGATTTAGGCTGTGGCATAATCTTAGAGCCCGGCCGGATGATTGCCGGAAACGCTGGTATTCTGGTTTCGGAAATGCTGTACGAAAAAACCAGCGATAGTCGCACGTTCTACATTATTGACGCTGCCATGAATGACCTGGCACGCCCTGCACTTTATGATGCTTATCACGAATTTATACCCGTAGCCGAACAGCCAGGTCCTGATTTATCGCCGGTAGATTTCGTGGGCCCTATTTGCGAAAGCACCGATGTGTTCGCGAAGCAGCGGCCTTCGTGTGTCTATAAAGCTGGGGATTTGGTGGCGATTAAGTCTGCAGGCGCATACGGCGCGGTCATGGCATCAACCTATAATAGCCGCCCGCTTGTGCCTGAAGTGATGGTATCAGAGGAAAAATTCGCCGTTATTCGCGCACGTCAATCGTTAGAGGCGCTCATATCCATGGATAGCGTGCCTTCTTGGCTCGTAGACGACTGAACCGAAACTGAATTTGAACGGCTATTTGCTAGCGCTTTATTCACGGCTTCCAACAGCTGATCCATATTGAACGGCTTGGTGATCAAACCCTCAATCAGCAGCGAAAGATTATGCGCCCGCTGTCGCTCATCAGCAAAGCCTGTCATCAAGAGGATCGGCACATGGGGCCGACTTGCACGCACTTTCAACGCCAAAGAAATGCCATCCATCATTGGCATGGCAATATCGCTCATAAGCAAATCGAAGTGGTGATCATCCATCATTTCGACAGCTTCCGCACCGTCAGATGCCGTTATAATGCTGTGCCCGTGCATCGTAAGCACGCGACCAACAAAGTCGCGGACCGACTCTTCATCTTCCACTATTAATATCCGCGCCACTCTAAGTTCCTTCCAGACAATTGGAATAAATCGACGGTTTCGCCAATTTTCACAGCATATTTCGCTTAAAACTAAGCAAAAACCATTCCAACCTCGACACTTCTTGCCCAAAGCGTCCGAAATTAAGYAAAATTTTAACTATTATAGGAGGGGTGTAAACTGGAATGTCAATGAAGGAGGGCGGTTCCAACTAAAAAACCGACTAAAAAGTTGAATTACACCACTTGAACGTCAGTAACTCTCGCGGGTGCGGAACAATATTACCTAATAACGGAATAAACATACCTAAAGCTATGCTTTTAACCGGGCAATTCGTGGGATTCGTGTAATCGGCGAAAAGATTCGCAGACAATTAGGGGCAGCCACAGCTATGCAGGCTTGGTTTCTTCATAAATCGCCAGCTTTACTTCCACGGCATTAACTGGCGCAGGAGTGCGAAATTCCTCAAACTGGGTCTTGCGGCCCCACCGTAATATTTTGGCCGGTGCACTAAACAGCCAGCTGTCCACCGCTCGCCCGGCCCTGTCTACTGCTGTTGCCTGCACTTGCGGCACACGTCCACTGCGGCTGTGTTTTGGGCTCGCGTTTTCAACATACCCTTTCAGCACCAAGCCTTGAACTCCTTCGCGTTCTTCAAAGCTACTGCTCACCAAGACGACCCTAAAATAGGGTTCAGTCTCTGCAAAGGATTTGGAAAGAACCTCACCAGGCTCGGGCTTGAAGCGTTCTTTAGCAGACATGCTCTGCCCGAAAGTAGAAAAGAAGTTCACAGTGCCTTTCATATTTTCTTTCATGAACGCGTTGGGGAAAATGGCAAAATAAACAGCTGTAACTATTAAAACAGTTAGAACGAACCAGCCTACCGTATTCACTTTTCGTTTTCGACCCAGCGCGGCCCGCTCGCCTTBCSTRYKCYRGTYCKYCCGGSGNNNKRSWGCWRRSWMMTCNWTYYTCSTCAYANSWCHBCWTMRTNHYSRWCRYCGYTRWMGSCNYGGWCNNCAKCKTCRWMGTCAKSSYCNAACAYCACCCAGTGCTGAGCTGATACCAAAGTCACCGCTGGGTTCTTCTGATCCGTCAAACCCTCCGCCTAATGCGTCGTCTAGAGACGGCGCGCTGTTCAGGCCGTCATCTTCATCGAATAGCGCTTCTTTGCCACCAGCTGTTTCCACTGCCGCTAACGGCGCAGCAACAGACTGCCTTAAAGCGGCTGTGTCCGCTGCAGCCCCAGCGTCCATTTGACCATCAAAACCCGTGGCGCGGTGTGCAGGGGGCCGTGCTGCAGAAGGCGGCAAAGCACGCGCCGCAACAACGGGCGGCGGCTTTCGCATAATATCTGCAGATGCCGCATGCCAACTATTTTTGCACTTTGCGCAGCGCACAGTGCGCCCACCAGCAGGAATAGCGCCGTCAGGTATCTTAAATTTTGCGTCACACGAGGGACAAACCAGGATCATAAAACTGCCTAAACGCCTGTCTTACTTAAAAAATAGCGTATTTAATCAACGACGCCATGGTGTTGTTAACAGTATATGATTGTACCACACCGTGACAAGCACCAGATTTACCAATTGAAAAATCATCATCGTGCAAGGGCATAGGATGCTGGACGCTTAATGCGGCATATGCAATTCTGCGCAGAGATTTATTTAAGGGCCGCTATGATCACTTTTGAAAATGTTGGTATGCGCTACGGCATGGGCAGTGAAATTCTAACCGATGTTAGCTTTTCATTGGAACGCCGCAGTTTTCATTTTCTAGTCGGCCCTTCTGGCGCGGGAAAAACCACGCTTCTTAAGCTGTTGTATCTTGCGCACCGTCCTTCTCGTGGGCTTGTGAACTTCTTCGGAAAAGACCTCGCTACACTGGAAAGAGAYGCCTTGCCGCGTATCAGGCGCCGCATCGGCGTGGTATTTCAGGATTTTAGACTACTTGAACATCTAACAGCCTTCGAAAATGTGGCTTTACCGCTCCGTTTGCAAGGCGCCAAAAAAGCGCAGGTTTCAGATCATGTTGAAGAACTGCTCTGCTGGGTAGGACTTGAGGATCGTATGCACGCACGGCCGGCGACGCTCTCTGGCGGTGAAAAGCAGCGCGTGGCCATTGCGCGCGCCATCATCAATAAACCAGACCTGCTCGTAGCGGACGAGCCAACCGGCAATGTTGACGCAGAGATGTCCAAACGGTTGATGCATCTGTTTGWCGCTCTCAACAAAGAAGGCACCACTACCGTTGTTGCCACCCACGATGAAGGGTTGGTTAAGTCGGTCGGCGCGCCAATCCTCCGTTTGGAAAAAGGCCAAATCACCCGAGAACCTGGCGGCAGCCCAATTGACCCGGGAGCCTAGCCATGTGGGGCCGGACATTACAGTTTTTGCCAGATAAAAACACCCGTGAGGGGCTGCTGCCCTGGGTGATCGGCGTGATGCTATTCCTCTGCACACTATCTTTGGTAAGCGCCCTTGCAATCGGWGCKGGGCTSGACCGCTGGTCCGAAGGYTTGACCTCCAACTTTTCGGTCCAAATAGCGGTGCAAAACAGTGCGGAGCGCGCTACGCAAACAGACGCAGCACTTCGGCTGTTGCGCGCGACACCCGGCATTGAAACCGCCACCGTGCTCGCGGATGCAGAAATACTTGAACTATTATCGCCGTGGCTTGGCGACATGACAGCCAATACCAGCTTGCCTATTCCAACACTTATTGAAGTGCGCCTTGAACCGGAAGCTGCCGTTAACACCGCCGCTCTTGCCGAACGCTTGAAGGTCACAGCGCCCGGTTCCCAACTGGATGACCACCAGGCCTGGATGGCGCAGATACTTGATCTCGCGGCTGTGGTTCAATCCTTGCTCGCCGGTGTCGTGGCAATGGTGTTGTTATCGACAATTGCTATTGTGATTTTTGGCTGCCGAACAGGCCTTGCTACTCATCACGAAAGCATCGAGATCATGCACTTGATGGGCGCTGACGATAGCACTATCTCGCGCGCGTTTGATATCCGCTATATGGCGCATGGCTTATACGGCGGACTGTTCGGTGTATTACTGGCAACAGCCACCTTGTGGCTCCTGTCTTCCTTAGCCGAACGCATGGGCCAAGGGCTGATTACCGCAAGCATTTCCGAAACACCCGATTTCCTGTGGCTAGCGCTTTTGCCGCTACTGTCCTCACTTATCACCATGTTTACAGCGCGCATCACTGTCCGGCACGCGCTGCGCGAACTCATGTAGGCGGTCCCTTTGGCTCGGAAAAAGACCATAAAGCTCAYAGCCTTTCTGAAAATWCCCTTCTACATTTTTGTAGCTTGGGCCTTGGGGTTTGTTTTATTTTTCGTACGGCTCCCTGAGCCTGACAGGTTAGGCACTCTTTCTGCTGAAGCCGTCGTTGTGCTCACGGGTGGTCCGGGCCGGCTGGAGGCCGGAGTTGCCCTTTTGAAAGCGGGCCGATCAGAATTAATGCTGGTCTCCGGGGTCCACGAAAACGTACGCCCACACGAGCTCAGCCTGTTAACGGGGACAGAAGCCGCGCTGTTCGAATGCTGCATCACGCTTGATTACAAAGCCACCAACACGCTGGGTAACGCCGTTGAAACCGCCAAATGGGTCGAGGCACGCAATATCAAAAGTGTGTTTCTGGTGACGGCGGATTACCACGTGCAGCGCAGCGTTGTTCTGTTCCGCAAATCACTGCCGGATGTCACTATTGTGCCTTTTCCGGTAAAAACTAGAATGCCCGTCTTCAAATTGGCGAAAGAGTATAATAAATATCTTGCGACCCTCATTTTCGACTTTGTTGGGTTTTAGTAAAACGGATGAATGATCGGGCCTTGGCCCTGCACTCTGGAGTGAAGCATGCATAAACATTTCAAAACAATGATCGGCCTGCTTTTCCTCGGCGTGCTTGCCTATAGCGGGCTATGGTACACTGCCGCCTTTGACGCTCAGAAAAAGGTTACGCAGCAGCTAGCTGATTGGCGCGATAGTGGGCTCAAAATTGAGTATAAAAGCATTGGCCACAGCGGCTTCCCTTATCGCCTGAACGTGGATATCACTGATCTTTACATCAACACCCGCGCGAACGGATTTGTTTTCTCCGCAGGCAGCGTAAATCTGATAAGCCACCTTTGGACACCTGGTCATTGGCTCGCTGAAGCACGCGGCGCAAAAGGATCGTTCGCGGACGGTTCAACAGAGTTTTCTGATGACAGGCTTATAGGCAGCTACCGTTTGCACGATGACGGCAACATCATCATTGTGGTTACGACACAAACGCCTGATGCTTTCACCTTGCGTAAGCTTTTGGGGCGGGACGGCATTGTCTTGAGCACTTGGCAACTCTCCCTGCGCTACAGCAACAAGCTGAAAACCGCTGATACAGGCTTATACGGCGACCGATTCCTCGACTTTAAAGTCTCTGCCACGACACCAGGCCACAGCTTTAGCATAGCAGGCGGCGTTAGCGGCCCGGGCATCCGTGACTGGACTGAGAACGCGCTTGCCACCTGGCGGGATGAAGGCGGGCTGCTGGAGATTGATATGCTCGATTACAGCGTACCTAAAGGACGAACGAAAGGGAGCTTCAGCCTCACCGTCGATGAGAAATTTCGCCCTCTCGGAAGTGCAAACCTAACAGTTTCGGGGGACCACCAGCTACGCGATCTTGCCAAAGCTCTGGGTCTCAAAAAATTCCCAAATGCTTTGCTGGCCGGTCCAACTAGCATAATGCTGCAAAATGGCCGCTTGGCGTTAAACGGCGAGAAAGCTTCGAATCTGAAGCCGGTAATCAGCGATAAAGACAAGTCACTGATTATGAAAGTATACGACGCGTTAAAAGGCAATTAGTCTTTGTGAGGGCGGCCAAAGTCTGCTGCGTCATCATCCTGTCCGGCATCAATAATGCGGCGGCGGATATTGCGGGTGCGGTCAAATAGCTCGAACAATGCGTCCCCGTCGCCCCAGCGAATAGCGCGCTGAAGCGCAGTTAGATCCTCACTGAAACGCCCAAGCATTTCAAGTACAGCGTCTTTGTTATTCAAAAAAACATCTCGCCACATGGTAGGGTCAGACGCCGCGATCCGGGTAAAATCCCGGAAACCACCAGCGGAATATTTAATCACTTCTGAGCGGGTTACTTCTTCCATATCAGAGGCAGTACCCACGATATTATAGGCAATAAGGTGCGGTACATGGGACGTGATTGCCAGCACCAGATCATGGTGCTCCGCTGTCATTATCTCAACGCGGCTACCAAGCAACGCCCAAAAAGCGGTGAGCTTCTCTAACGCCGCCGGATCAGTATTTTCCGGCGGGGTCAAAATACACCAACGATCATCGAACAAGCTGGCAAAACCGGCCGCTGGCCCTGATTGCTCCGTCCCTGCAACTGGGTGGCCGGGAATAAGATGAACACCTTCGGGAATATGGGGCTGAAGGCTGTTAAGCACGCTAGCCTTAACCGAGCCCACATCGCTAACCGTAGCGCCCTCTTTCAACTGAGGCCCGATCAACGCACCTACAGAAGCCATTGCGCCAACAGGCACCGCTAAAATAACCAAGTCCGCATCAGATGCAGCGGCCGCAGCATCACCGCTATAGTCATCCGCCAGTTCCAGCGCCTTCGCTTCGGCCAGCACATCAGCATCGGCGTCAACCAACACAAGCTTGCTAGCGGCATCTCCTCGTACAATTCCGCGTGCGATAGAAGAGCCAATAAGCCCTGCGCCGATCACGGTGATCTGCTCGTACTTCCCAATGATATTTTTAGAACTGTCCGTCACAGGCTTACTTTCCGAGAAACTCGCTGATAAGGGCAAACACGCCTTCATTCTGTTCGGCAGTACCGATGGATATACGCAGGTGGTTCGGCAGCGGCGGCAAGGCACGCACGAGATAGCCTTTGCTCATCAAAAAGGCATTGCATGCTTCGGCGCATTTATTGCCACTGGGAAATTCTACAAGGACGAAATTGGTCTGACTTTCAACGGTATCAAGGCCAAGGCTGCGCAATTTCAACGTTAGCCAATCGCGCCACTGGGTGTTGAAATCAACGGACGCCTGAAGGTGTGCTTCATCCTTCGCCGCTTCGATCGCAGCCGGGTGGCCCGGTACACACACATTGAACGGCATCCGCACGCGGTTCATCACATCAATGATGCCTGGCGCCCCGTATGCCCAACCAACCCGCAGGCCCGCTAGCGCATACATTTTGGAAAACGTCCGTGTCATAATGACGTTATCGTTCTCCTCCACCATGCTAGAGCCAGCGTTATAATCYWCTGCCGTTACACATTCAGCRTACGCTGCATCCAGCACCAGAACGATATCGTCCCGCAAACCAGCGTGCAGGCGCTTGATCTCATCCCATGTGTTGTAGGCACCCGTTGGGTTATTAGGGTTATCAACAATAACCAACTTGGTTTTATCCGTTACCGCTGCCAGCATACCGTCCACATCTGCAGCCCAGTTTTTGTTGGGCACTGGAACACCCACGGCGCCCACTGCGCGGCTCTGGACCGCATACACCATGAAGCCATATTTGCTGAAAATAACTTCGTCGCCTTCCCCAGCATAAACATGAATGAGAAGGGTCAACAGTTCATCAGACCCGGCGCCGCAAATAATATTATCTGCCTTCAGGCTATGCAGATCTGCAATTGTATCCCTAAGCTCATTCGAGTTTGCATCCGGATAGCGCATCAAGTTTTCTGCGGTGTTCCGGAACGCTTCAACAGCCAAAGGACTCGCCCCAAAAACGGATTCGTTCGAAGACAATTTTACTGGATTGGCAATGCCTTCAAGTGTGGATTTACCCGGCACATACGGCGTCATACCCATGATCCATTTATGTGCTTTTGGCGCAGCCATAATATTCTCCAAAAAACCACTAAAAAGTGGCAGTATTCTGCTTGAAACGACGGCATAGCACTAGACGTACGCTGTGCTAAAGGCAAAGGAAAGTTTTAACCCGTTGACAATAGTTAGGCTTGCGGCTTTTCTGTCGACGAAACACACCTCCGGGCGCGCGGCACCACCACACGCGAACCATCAGCGAATGCTACCAGTAAGGCGGAGCCACCAAGTGCAAATACCAAAAGGCCATACAGCCACGCTTTTTGCAAAGGACGTGCTCCAGCTTGATAGCGGCGCTTCGCTGTCGCCTATTGAAGTAGGCTACACAACATACGGCACACTGAATGCTGATRCGAGCAACGCGGTGCTTATTTGCCATGCCCTAACGGGGGACCAATATGTAGCAAGCAATCACCCGATCACCGACAAACCCGGCTGGTGGGAACGCACAGTTGGTCCCGGCAAGCTCATTGATACTGATGAATATTTTGTCGTTTGCTCAAACGTGCTTGGCAGTTGCCTTGGTACCACCGGCCCGCGGTCGGTGAACCCTGCCACCAGTAATCCGTGGGGCTTAGAATTCCCGGTGATTACTATACGCGACATGGTCCGCGTTCAGGCTGCACTTCTCGACAGCCTCGGCATCGGGAGGTTATTTATGGTCATCGGCGGGTCGATGGGCGGCATGCAAGTTTTAGAATGGCTTGCTACTTATCCTGAGCGGCTGCACAGCGCCGTGGCCATTGCCACCGCTGCGCGCCACACGGCACAGAACATTGCCTTCCATGAGGTCGGCCGCCAAGCTGTGATGGCTGATCCAAACTGGAAGGAGGGCCAATATTACGGCACCGCTTCTAGTCCGGACAAGGGGCTGGCGGTCGCGCGGATGACAGCGCATATCACCTATCTTTCAGAGGATGCGTTAACCCAAAAATTTGGCCGCAACCTTCAAGCCCGCGATACCGTGAGCTTTGGTTTTGACGCTGATTTCCAGGTGGAAAGCTATTTGCGCCACCAAGGATCAACTTTTGTCGACCGGTTTGATGCCAACAGTTACCTCTATATCACCCGGGCGATGGATTATCTGGATATTGGTAGCCGATTTAGTGGGCGGCTGGCTGACGCTTTCAAAGCGGCGGCCCATGTACGCTGCTGTGTTATCAGCTTTTCGTCTGACTGGCTGTATCCAACGATCGAGAACAAATCGGTAGTGCACGCGATGAATGCTGCGGGTGTACCGGTAAGTTTTGCCGAAATTGAAAGCCCGCACGGGCACGATGCGTTCCTGCTCGAAAGCCCAGAAATGGATGCCATGATTGGCGGCTTTGTTGGTGCTGCGGCCAAAGCTTTGGCCGCCAGCGAGGCAAAATCATGAGTAACACTTTGCGCGCAGACCTGAAGCTGATTGCCGACTTGATTGAACCAGGAAGCCGTGTTCTGGATGTCGGCTGCGATGACGGCGCGCTACTAGACTATCTGGTAACGGAGCGGCAAGTCGACGGCCGAGGACTTGAACTTGGCCAAGCAGGGGTGAACAGCTGCGTTGCAAAAGGCCTGTTTGTTATCCAGGGCGACGCAGATAATGATTTAACTGAATATCCCGATGACAGTTTTGACTATGTTGTTTTGTCCAAAACGCTGCAGGCTGTGCACCGGCCGCGTGAAGTGTTGTTAAACCTCCTACGCATCGGCAAACGCGCCGTTGTTACCATTCCAAATTTCGGTCAATGGCGCGTGCGGTTCAGCTTATTTAAAACGGGTCGTATGCCGGTTACCAARTCCYTGAACCGGACTTGGTATAACACMAGCAAYATTCACTTTTGYACGATCCTTGATCTATTTGATCTGATTGAGGCCGAAGGTATAACAGTGAAAGAGTTCGTCCCGCACACAAAAGGCGGCCGCCGCCTCAACGTGTCTAAAACACGGGCAAACTGGGTCGCTGATCAGGGACTGTTTCTACTTGAACGGTAAGGCAGGATTTAAAGCGACGGCAATTCGCGCGTGACCAGAACGCCGTCGGCGTCCGCAATAATCCAATCACCCGGGTGAATGGTCACCCCTGCTATAGCAAGCTCCACATTCAATTCGCCAAGCCCAAGTTTTTCGCTTTTACGAGGGCAAGAACCAAGCGCCTTGATACCCACTTCTTCGCGGATCAGCTCATGCCTATCGCGTACACGGCCGTATATAACAACGCCAGCCCAGCCATTTTTGGCTGCGTCCGCGGCTAGGTTTCCGCCCATCAGGGCCGTGCGGTCGCTAGCACCTCCGTCAACAACAAGCACGCGGCCATCACCCGGTCCGGCGAGTTGCTCTTTGACTTTGCTATTATCGTCAAGCGTACGAAGGGTAACGGCAGG
>JAESRJ010000065.1 GCA_016764715.1 Kordiimonadaceae bacterium
TCGGTTCAGCGCAATTATCCCAGTTTATGGATCAGAATAATCCCCTGTCAGAAGTGACACATAAACGTCGTGTATCTGCTTTAGGACCCGGTGGTTTGACGCGAGAGAGAGCCGGCTTTGAAGTACGTGACGTACACCCGACTCACTATGGTCGTGTTTGCCCGATTGAAACACCTGAAGGGCCAAACATTGGTCTGATCAACTCCTTGGCAACCTATGCGCGTACAAATCCGTATGGCTTTTTAGAAAGCGCATCCCATGCGCGTTGGCCGTCTGGGTAGGTGCGCACCTGATAGCCTTCAGCCTCCAACGCCATTGTAACCGACGTTAGAATGTTGCGGTCATCGTCCACGAGTGCAATCGATGCTGTCATAGTGTTCTCTCCCCTATACAGGTCCGGTTGTTGGTCCGGTTTCCAGTACCTTAAACCAGAAACACCCTCCGAGTTAAGAACCATTTGCGACAAAATCGTGACCGACTTAAGGCAGCGCTGGGGCACGAATACGCTGCAGCGTAAACTAATGCAAAAACATTCTTAGAATCCRCWTGATTAACATWGCCATTTCCGCGAGYTTACCSGCACTTCGGCRAAGATCGAAGAYGAGCAAWATGATYGAGRCYAATTKTMAAGAGGSAGYCTCGGCACYTTTGTTGTACCGGCTGRYRTAGCACAGCCATACTAAGCTATTGGAAGGAAAGACGTTGGAAGTCTTTGGCGCCTGTTCGAACAGGGTCAGTCTTGATGCTCAGGGCATTACTGACACTGGTAATCAATATTGGAATCTGGGCACAGCCCAACTTTATGAAGAAGCGATTC
Source organism: Kordiimonadaceae bacterium (assembly GCA_016764715.1). GTDB lineage: Bacteria > Pseudomonadota > Alphaproteobacteria > Sphingomonadales > Kordiimonadaceae > Kordiimonas. The sequence continues at coordinate 818 of JAESRJ010000065.1, forward strand.
GCCGGGGAGAAGGCAAAATTGCCGAAGGCGGCGCGCTTGTCGTAGCAACTGGAGACCGCACCGGTCGTTCCGCAAACGACAAATTCACTGTGCGCGACGAAGGCACAGAAAATACAGTCGATTGGGGCAAAGTTAAYCGCCCRATGACACCRGARAAYTTTGACCGCATYCAYMAAGCGTTYCTTGCTCATATGAAGGGYAACGATGTGTTTGTGCAGGACTTGTGGGGCGGATCTGACCCAGAACACCGCGTTGCKGTTCGTACAATGGGYGAGCTYGCGTGGCACAGCCTTTTCTGCCGCACCATGCTWGTGCGCCCAGARGCYGMWGAAKMACAGGAGATGACCCCGCAGTTTACRATCATCAACCTGCCGAGCTTYCGYGCCGATCCWGCSACAATGGGCTGYAAYTCGGAAGTGATCATTGCGGTGAAYTTCACCAAAGGCTTGATCCTTATYGGCGGCACSCAGTATGCGGGCGAAAACAAGAARTCTGTTTTCTCGATCCTCAATTACCTGCTRCCKGAAAAAGGCATTATGCCGATGCATTGCTCGGCYAATATTGGCCCTGACGGCGATGTRGCMATWTTCTTCGGGCTTTCAGGCACGGGCAAAACCACCCTGTCCGCAGACAGCAGCCGCACGCTTATCGGCGACGATGAGCACGGTTGGTCTGATGACAGTGTCTTCAACTTTGAAGGTGGGTGTTACGCCAAGCTGATCAACYTGTCAGAAGAAGCTGAGCCTGAAATTCAYGCCACGACSAAGCGCTACGGKACRGTGCTCGAGAATGTGGTGATGGACGAAGAAACCCGCGAACTTGATCTGTTTGATAACAGCCTCGCTGAAAACACGCGCGGCGCTTATCCGATCAATTTCATCCCGAACACCAGCGAAAATAATCGCGGTGGCAAACCGACAAACATCATCATGCTTACGGCTGATGCGTTTGGTGTTTTGCCTCCTATCTCRCGCCTYACKGCTGAGCAGGCTATGTACCATTTCCTTAGTGGCTATACTGCTAAAGTTGCTGGTACTGAGATCGGCGTTAAAGAACCACAGGCGACTTTTTCAACATGCTTCGGTGCGCCGTTTATGCCGCGCCATCCGAGTGTGTACGGCGACTTGCTGCGCCAGAAGATCGCAGAAACCGGCGTTAACTGCTGGCTGGTAAATACCGGCTGGACAGGCGGCGAATACGGGACGGGTCACCGGATGCCGATTAAAGCTACGCGCGCCCTACTGCACGCAGCGCTTGACGGCAGCCTAAACTCAGCGCCGATGCGGATTGACCCGAACTTCGGCTTTGAAGTACCTACTGAGGTTGTTGGGGTGGACAGTTTGATCCTGAACCCACGCGACACCTGGGCGGACAAAGACGCCTACGATGCCAAAGCCAAATATCTGGTTGATCTGTTCATCAAYAATTTCGAAGATTTTGTTGCCTATGTAGACGACCAAGTAAACGCAGCAGCCCCAACAGCGGCTTAAACGTTTATTAGATAGTTATTAAAAAGAGCGTGCGGTAAAAACTGCGCGCTCTTTTTATTTGTGCTTGGTCACTCGTACTGTATGCTCCGATGATACTCTTGGGGGAAAATACATGCGTCTAATTTTCGTACTAATTACAATTTTTCTTCTTGCTCGGCCTTTAGCTGCTGACACAAGCGTAGACTTATTTAATGATCTAAATACTTTGGCTGTTGGTGGAGATGTCGAAGCTCAGTACTATCTTGGCATGCTCTATAACAACGGTATTGGGACAAAAAAAAGCTATGAAAAAGCCCTTCCTTTGTTCGAGATTTCAGCGAAGGCAGGGCACCCTTTAGCTGTCTATAAACTCGGCGATTATTATGGTGGGCAAGGGTCTACAGTTGTTGAACTAAATCAACACACTGCGTTGGCATATAAACTAATTRCTGCCGATGCTGGRTACTCCTTCGCCCAACATGATGTCGGCGATATGTACCGCGATCGTGGCGAGCTAAAATTAGCGACGAAATATTGGAAGCTAGCTGCTGCCCAAAACTATCCTTTTGCTATGGACCGCCTACAAACAGTGTATCTTGGCGGAGGAGGCGCTGAAGCAAACCTTTCACTCGCTTATGCATACACACGCCTGTCGGAACGAGCCAATTATGGCCGAATTTCTCCTAGCGGCGCAGAAATAATGCAAAGAATGAGGAGTTTCATGACCAAAGAAGAACTTGAGCGWGCAAACGACTTTGTTCTTGATTGGAAGCCTRAGAAAACGGCTTTAACGATCAAGGGGCAAAGCGGTCTGGAATTCATTAAGAACTATRTGGTTGAACGCATGAAATAGTCGGCCAACTATCGCCGYTGRTAAAAAACCATATTSAGCGCRCCSGAACTGCCSGTGACRATATCMAGYTTKCCGTCRCCGTTTACRTCSCCGACTGYCACYGCATARGTGCGSGCTTCKGCGTTGCCGATTGAAGCGTTTAAGATCAGCGTGCCGGTGCCATCATTCAGGTAAACCTCATTTTGCGCGCCAGAATTCGCGACCACAACGTCAGTGTCCCCGTCGCCGTCCAGGTCGGCAACTGTGAGGGCGTATGAGCGCAGCTCTCCGCCAAAAGGCTGTTCAGCTGCGAACTTTCCGCCGCCAAGATTAAGAATTACAGCGTTGGCGGTCCTTATGTTGGCGGCAATCACATCAGGCAGACCGTCACCGTTCATATCAGCAACCGCTACGCCGCGCGTATCATCGCTGCCGCTGCCGTAAGGAATGGATGTTTCAAACTTCAAGTCACCGCTGCCCAGCAGAATGGTGTTTTGCTGGCCGTCCCGGTTTGCCAGCACGAGGTCCATTTCACCGTCACCGTTCATATCAGCCACGGCCACATCAAGCGTGCTGTCCTGCAGGTTTCCGAAAGTGCCTGCAAGCGACAGGTTGCCCTTTCCGTCATTGACAAAAATATTATTGGGCGTGCCGCGGCAGATTTCCAGCACATCTGGGGTGCCGTCGCCGTTCAGATCGGCGACAGTAATACTGCGCGTATTGGAAAGCACGGTGCCGAACGACCGTGTTTTAGTGAAATTGCCTTTGCCGTCATTAAGATAGAGTTTATTGGGAAGTCTGYCCGCCGCCATCACCACATCAAGATCACCGTCACCGTCCATATCGACAAGTTCGACGCGGTAGCCAGTGGTTTGGAATTCGCCGAGCTGCATGCGTTTGGTGAAACCGCGGTTGGCGGCATTAAAGTAAACAAAGCTCGCGTGGGCCCAGTGACGACCGTTGCTTTCGATTAAATCCAGATCACCGTCGCCGTCGATATCGCCCAGCGCCACACCGGCAGTGATATTTTCATCGGTAGAAATAGCATATGATCCGCGCTCACCGTAAAGTGGCTGCGGGGCTTCTTGCTCGGCGGCCGCACTAGCGAGCAAGCCGTTGATCGCGACAAAGTATAAAAAGGCCCGCATATAAAAGTCTCCCCATGTCGTTCCGATAAAGCCCCTCGCTAGGTGGTTAATGCAACGAGCAACATTTTAAAAACTCTAACGCACAGAAAAATTCATGCATAGCCCTCTGTAACTAAAGACCAATCTAACCCGGCGACCTTCATTCTGTCCTTTGCCRATTGAAAARTTTAAAASCCARCCACCACWATACGGTTCGTTGTTTTCTATCTTCTCTTCGGGCCGTAATTTTTAATCTCAGYGGGTTTTRCAGACTTATTCGTGRATTCARAAACTTGCCCTTCTCCGAAATAGGCAGTTCGCTCAGCTGMACTTGCTGTTTTCAAGTCAAACCAGAATARTTTKCCRGGTTTRTTGAGWGCGACAAAGATCGCTATAGGCCAAATTGCCAATGTCAAAAACGTCCAGCCCATACGTTTGAATGCTCGCGCCTTTGTCCACGGYATTTCCCCRCCAACGATCCTGTACCCAAGCACATATTGACCCAARGTCGCTCGGCCTTTCACGAGATGCCCAATGTGATAGRCAATAAGCACRAGAAAAATTACCAGTACACTGGGAAGCGCGATTGCCATATCGGTGTCTCTAGAAAATTCCCTATAAAAACTCCAATGGAATTCGCCAACGTGTGCGGCTTCGACAAACAATATAGGTAAGGTAAATAAGCCGGTCAAAGGCAACATTACGGCAAACATATCAACGTACAGAGCACCRAGCCGCCTGAARATACCAACACTGCTCAAGCCATCYTGTTCGATYTTTTTTCGCGGTAATAAAAATATCAACACACCGAACACCACACCGCCAAATATCCCACCAAGCGARGTCGCAGCGGCAGCTACACAGTCATCATCYACACAGCGGAACTGAAARCCAGAACCCTCTGGCGCCAYCTGCCCMATGCCGAMAAACGCYGCYAATAGCAGCAAAAAYATAGGTAGTCGCTTCAACATTCGCCCCCTTTTTCAGTACAGCAGGGACTATAATGACGCGGTGCTGATTGTAAACCGTTCTGCCGCCCTCTGAAATCAACTGCCGTACCTTCGGCGTAACCTTACAAAATACCAATGTTGGGCCCAATGCTGAGCGACAGCATGCGGGAAATATGGGCAAAAGGACGGCCACTTTCGGCGGACCAATCATTGAAGGCAGCTTGCACAGCGCGCTGGGCGGTTTTACTGGTCGGGGCTTTATCGACCACGCCTTCGCGGATAAGGGCCGCCACCACATCGCGTGACATTACCCAGCTGTCTTTGCCAATCTGACGCAGAAAATATTGCCCGGTGCCGCCSCCGAGCCTACCGCCGCGTTTCTTCATCATAGTGAGCAAGCCAAACAGGTCATCCTGCGGCCAATCAGCAAAACAGTTTGCGGCTGAGCCGTATTCATCATCAAGATCGCAGAGGAAAATYGCGTTATCRCGCACCGACAGTATCTTCTGGCCGTGCCGCACAATGCGTGTGTCTTTTAGCAAGCTATCGAGGTCATCATCTGACATGAACTTCCAGCGTACAGGCACAAAACCTTCGAACGCTTCTTCAAAGCCTGGCCATTTTTTATCAATCACCTTCCAGCTGAACCCAGCCTGAAACACGCCGCGCGCCATCAACGCCAATATGCGGTCATCGCCAAGCTTTTTAATTTCAGCAGCGGTTTTCACTTCAGGCATCAACTGCTCAAGCACATCCATACTACCGCGAAAGCCGAGGGCCAAGTCTGTAATCTCTTCAAAGGAACGCACATCCATCTCCAAATACTGATCCGCCAACAACCTAACGGCAGCCATGCGGCGCGTCCAGCCAGTGATGACAATCTGCTGACAGGTTCGGTCAGCAGGTTCTTTTATTAAATATATTTCTTTACTTAATGGCCACTTTCAATTATTAAACATTTATATTTAGAAAAGGCCATGCCGATGACACACCGCCACCTTCTGAGGCTTTCTGCCTTCCTCGCCATCCTAGGCGGCGGTGCCCGCGTTCTATTCGCCTACATCCCCTGGGGTCCTGATAGCCCGCGGCTAGAGGCACTTTACGCATTTGAGGATACGGCGATGCTCTTTGGTTTGATGGGCATTTACCTAGCTTCCGCAGACAAAACTGGCTGGATCGGCCTCATCGGTTTTGCTCTGGCTGCCGCTGGGCTAGCGAGCATTGTCGGTCCAGACGCGGTCATGTTCGACATTGAATTCTACCAAATCGGCGGGACGATCGCCATGATGGGGCTCGCCCTGTTGGGCATTGCACGCCTTAGAAATGGAGTTGGGCCTATGGCTATTGCGCTTATCTGGCCGATCGCATTTGCGGTTGGTATTTTGGGCACGCTTACCATGAACCCGCTGCTTGGTTTCATTATCCCCGGTATCTTGTTTGGTGGTGGGTTTGTGGCAACTGGCCTACACCTGATCTATGCAAAACAAGGAACACTCTGATGGATATGAACCAAATCACGCTGGGCGCCCTTAATCTCGCGGCGAGYATCGRTTTTTACAAAACGCTGGGTTTTCGGCTTATTGTGCACTCGGCCAATCATTATGCCCGTTTCGAATTGCCGCGAGGCAACGCCACCTTTTCACTTCATATGATAGAAGACCAGATCACCCACAGCAGCAATGTTACGTATTTTGARGTSGAAGATATYGATAAAAAACATGCWGAACTGGTGACCGCCGGAATTGCTTTTGATACAAACCCAACCGACGAAAGCTGGTTATGGCGCGAGGCGCGCTTTCGCGACCCTGCCAGAAATATACTGTGTCTATACCACGCAGGAGAAAACCGCCGRTATCCACCKTGGCGYAGAGAAGCCTGATAAATCACCCAAAAAACCATGCCGCAATATCAACTTACGAGACTTGCCGAACAACTGTAGACCGAGCCCTCAATTTCAGCTACACAGCACGAACAAGTCGCGGGAGGAAAATCGCCTTTTCCTTTCGCGTTTTTAGTTAAAAATGTTGGCAAAGATCAGCGAAATATTTCGCGAACGCCAACCTTTGGTTTAAAGTGGTCTGATGGCAAACGATTATATCAAAACATTTGGGTTCCCGCGCTGGGGTGAATATGGCCGTGATAAAGACGCCAAACCGCTACGCATGTGTGACTATGCCGGATGCAACGAAACCGGTGATCACCCTGCRCCCAAGGCACCGGGCACAAATGAGCGTTGGTATTTCTGCCAAAACCACGCCGGCGAATATAACCGTAACTGGAACTTCTTCGAAGGTATGAGCGAGGAAGAAGCTCAGCGCCAAGCCCATGAAGCCGACCACCAGTCTGCGCGTTCCTTTGCTGGCGGACGCACGTTTGAATGGGGCGGTGCCACCGACGAAAACGGGCGCACCTCCACCGAGCAAGCTGCGTTCGATACGCTTGAGATCGATAGCGCGTCGGACCACGCCGCGATAAAACGTCAGTACCGCAAACTAGCAAAAATGTACCACCCGGATGCCAACCCAGGTGACCCGGACGCGGCTGAGCGTTTCTACCAAGTTCAAACCGCCTATGAACTGTTGCGCGAAAAAAATGCTTAACCGCTAGTTCGCCCTAACTCCCTAAACAGACCCGATACCCTAAACTTGCTTTTTGATTTTGGCAGGAGACATTGATGGCAGCTACAGAGAATAGCGGGCTGAAAACGCCTTCGATGGCGACCGGCATGATGTTCGGCGGTGTGGCAACCCTTATCTGGGGTGCGTGGCCGGTTGTTACCGCGCTCGGCGTTGAGGCCAACTTAACGCCCTTCCAGCTTGTTATACTGCGTATCTTCATTGCAGGGCCACTGCTGTTGCCGTGGGCGTTTCGCGGCAAACACAGTGTGCGCGAATGGGCCAAAATTGCCGTACTAACAGTGACCGCTGGCGCGCCCTATACCTATATTGTYTCAAACGGGTTCCAATATACCAGCGCGACGCACGGCGGCGTTATTATCCCTGGTACCATTATGCTCACGACRCTGATCGCCAGTCATTTTTTCCTGAATGACAGAATGCACCGCTACCGCTTCATCGGCGCCGGCGGTATTGTGGTTGGGCTTTTCCTATTGGCTGTGGGGGCAGAGACAGCAGAAGGCGGCCTTCAAGCCTAATTGGTGACTTGCTGTTTTTCAGCGGCGGCATCCTGTGGGCAGCCTACACTATGCTGCTGCGTGTATGGCCGATGGACCCGGTTATTGTTACCGCACGGGTTGGTTTGATGTCGATGATATGGGTCGCCGCGCTTTATCCGTTTACAAACGGTGTTGATTTTAGCGACGTCCCATCAGGCATGCTTGGTTTTCAGGCCCTGTGGCAAGGCGCTATATCCGCCGTTATCGCCATCGTACTCTTTAACAAGGGCGTGGCTATTATGGGCGCRTCGCGCGCGACCGTGCTAAACGCCGTTATCCCGGTGATATCAACGATACTAGCCTTTGTCGTYTTATCCGAAGTGCCAACAGGCACCGAGCAGCTGGGCTTACTGGTCATCTTRCTCGGCATTGCTACTGCCATGTTCCTGAAGCCAAAGCCCCGGCGGATACAGAATGCTTCTACGCAAGAAAACTAAAGGCTGAAAGCAACKTCGCGTACTGCAAGCGGCATAAYTTGTTGGCCATGATTGTCGAAATTTTCAGGCAACAACCARGCACCGTAGGCTGCCGCTAACTTGGGCCAATCTTCGTCCGTCATTGCATACCAGGCTGTGTCGCAGTTTTTGCCTTTCTGMACGCTTTCGTTTCTGAAAGTGCCTTCATAGGCAAACCCAAAGCGAAGCGCCGCACGTTTTGAGGCCTCGTTTTCATTGTCGCATCTCCATTCGTAGCGCCGATTGCCCAAATCTTCAAAAACATGCTTGGCCATCAGATACATGGCTTCGGTAGCGATGCGGGATCGTTGCAGTTTTTTGCTGAAACAAATAAAACCTACTTCCGCGCTACCATGCCCTTTGCGCAGCCGCATATAGCTAGCCATACCTAGTATTTCATCCGTGTCCACCGACCGGACAATCATCGTTTCCCAATTGAGCCGTTCTATTGCCACGCTGAGTGTAGTTTTGAAAGCATGCAAATCTGCAAACGGGCCAAGCGGCAAATAGGCCCATAGATCGTCATCGCCCGAGCCGCAGATTGCAGCGAACAAGCCTGCGCCGTGGATATCCCAATTGAGCGGTTCCAGGCGGGCATGCTGGCCCAATTGCACGGTGCTGCCGGGCCGGTCACAAGGCTGCCAATTTGAAAGGTCGATCATACTAAATATTCCCGTTCATGCAGGGGAGATGTTTTCTTTGTCGCCGCAAAGTCCTTGTGCACGGCGGCATCAATTGAATTTAACACTCACTCTGTGAAAGCGACTTCGCGTGCTGCAAGCGGTGCGACTTGCTGGCCCAGACTGCTGAAGTTCTCAGGTACCAACCAAGCCTCATACGCTGTCGCTAATTTAGGCCAGTCTTGGTTTGTCATTGCGTACCAGGCGGTATCGCGGTTTTTGCCCTTTTGCACACTTTCGTTTCTAAAAATGCCCTCATAGGCAAACCCAAAACGGAGTGCTGCACCGTTAGAGGCTACGTTTTCGCTGTGGCACTTCCATTCGTAGCGCCGGTAGCCTAAATCCTCAAAAACATGCTTAGCCATCAGATACATGGCTTCTGTWGCGGTGCGAGACCGCTGTAATTTGTTGCCGAAACAAATGCAGCCAACTTCCGCACTGCCGTGCGCCTCGCGGAGCCGCATATAGCTTGCCATGCCAAGTATCTCATCCGTATCCGCCGAACGGATAATCATTGTTGCCCAGTTTAGATGTTCAATTACCGTGCTTAGCGTGGTTTTAAGGGCACCTAAATCAGGGAATGGCCCAAGCGGCATATAGGCCCATAGGGCTTCGTCGCCCGCGCCGCAGATGGCGTTGAACAGGCCTGCTCCGTGCGTATCCCAGTCGAGCGGTTCTAGGCGCGCATACTGGCCCAATAGAACGATACCGCCTGGGCGGTTGCAAGGCTTCCAGCTCGTAAGATCGATCATACTAAACACTACCGTTCATAAGGAGGGATGGTTTTGATTTTCTCGGCATAATCCCTATGCACCGGGGCATCGATTGAATTTAGGATACGTTTT
>JAESRJ010000356.1 GCA_016764715.1 Kordiimonadaceae bacterium
TTTGAAGCCTGGATCACAGCGCACCCGGAAGACAAAGAAGCCTTCACTAGCCTCTATACAGTTATCCGCCGCGACGGTGATAAGCTAGTCGCCATTCCGTACCGCGATCACTACAGCCAGTGGCTCGTGCCTGCCGCACAGTTGTTGCGCGAAGCATCTGAGATCACCAGCAACCCTTCGCTGAAAGATTTCCTCTCCAAACGTGCAGAGAGTTTCCTCACCGACGAATATTTCGAAAGCGAACTGGCGTGGATGGACCTTAAAGATACGCCCATCGAGATCGCCATCGGCCCGTACGAAGTCTATACTGACGGCCTCTACGGTTATAAAGCCGCCTACGAAGCCTTTGTGACCATCAAAAACCCAGAAGAAAGCGCGGCCCTCGGTCGCTACAAAGATTATCTGCGCGAGATGGAAGCCAATTTGCCGGTCGCTGAAAAATACAAAAACTTCAAGCGCGGGTTCGAAAGCCCAATCGCGGCCACTTACCAGATCCGTGGCGGCGGGGATAATGTGCCGGGCGTGCAAACCATCGCCTTCAACCTGCCCAATGATGAGCGCGTGCGCGAAGCCAAGGGTGCAAAGAAAGTACTGCTCAACAATGTGCTCGAAGCCAAGTTCAAGCTGATCCTTGCGCCGATGGCTGAGTATATTCTCACCGCAGAACAAGCGCCTTTGCTGGCGGCGAAATATATGAGCATGGAAACGCTTTTCCATGAACTCTCCCACAGCCTCGGCCCGGGCACCATCACCGTTGATGGGCGCGAGACAACTGTGAACGTTGAGTTTAAGGAGCTCTATTCCGCCATCGAAGAAGGCAAAGCTGACGCTATGGGTGTTTATAACATCCTCTTCATGATGGAAAAGGGCGAGCTACCAAAGGCTGAGCGTGACAGCATGCTGGCGACCTATTTTGTTGGCCTGTTCCGCTCTATGCGCTTCGGCATTGACGAAGCCCACGGTCGCGGATCAGCGTTTCAGTATAGTTACCTGAAGAAAAACGGCGCGTTCACAGTGGATGCAAAAACAGGGCTCTATAGCCTCGATTTCGACAAGGTAGAAGCAACTGTTACCGAGATCGTACGCGATGTCGTGATGCTGCAGGGTGACGGCCAGTACGCTGCCGCCAAAACCTTCCTCGATACATACGCCGTGCTCGACGATGCAGCAAACGCAAGCTTTGGCCGTACTAGTGGTATCCCAGTTGATATTCAGCCGACATACCCGGATAAACTCTAAGCAGCGCCCTACGGGCGGTATCTTTTGTGCCGCCCTTAGAAATTTCGCCCGCACCTCAGCTCACCGTATTTTCGTTGACCCCACCCCAACGCACCYTACTAATAGCCGAGATATGTCAGCGTTCATTTTTCTGGGGAGGGAAAGTCGCTGGCTTTTGAGATATTCAGGGGAGCACTATGGCTGAAGAAAACGAAAACCAGCAATCCACCACCACAGTGAAAGACGTAGAGCAACTAGGTTTCTTTGCCGCCATTGCCAGCCTTTCCTATGTCTTCTGGATATGCGGCGGCATGGAAATGATCGAGCGCCTCGCGTATTACGGGGTGAGACAAAGTTCCAGTCTTTATATTACGGCCCCAGTCTCCGATGGCGGCCTTGGCCTGAMKKMSMSCRAMKYGRGCAACATCTTTCTTCTTTGGGCCATTGTACAAACTTTTGTTCCGGTTTTGACTGGCGGGCTCTCGGACAAGTACGGCTATAAAGAAACAATTTTCGCTTCAACTGTCTTCAAAATCCTCGGCTATTTAACGATGGGGTTATTTCCAAGCTTTTGGGGGTTTGCCATTGGGGCAATCATTCTTGCTTTTGGTACGGGCATTTTCAAACCCGGTTTACAAGGTACAATCGCTAACTCCACCAACCGCAAAARCAGCTCGGTTGCTTGGGGAATATTTTACCAAACAGTCAATATAGGTGGGGCCATTGGTCCTATGATTGCGATCTACCTTCGTCAGCTTTCTTGGGATTTGGTATTCTACGCCTGCGCTGGCATTATCGCCATTAATTTCCTTTTGTTGCTAACCTATAAAGAGCCCAACAAAGAAGCTCGCTTGGCACACCGGGCAAAGGTTAAATCTGGCAAAATTACTGAGAAAAGCCTATGGCGTGAGAGCCTTAAGGAGCTATCTCAGCCCGTTTTGATTGGATACATACTCTTATTTTCAGGGTTCTGGTTCATGTTGATGGCCTTTTGGGACATCGCTCCGCTTTACTTCAGGGACTGGGTAGACACATCCAACATGGTCGCTCAAATATTTGGTGACGGGGGCACTCAAAACGGTTTTTGGATCTTTATTTGGGGCTTGAACGACGATGGCTTGTCCATGGACCCAATCGGCTTAGTGAATATGAATGCGATCCTAATCGTTTTCACCTGCGTATTTATTACAGGGTTTAGTGCGCGTTTGCGTGCCGCGAATTCCATGGCAATCGGAACCTTTTTAGCGTCAGTCGCGTTACTTATTTTTGGCGGTTTCAATATGGCATGGGTGATCATGGCAGGGATTGTCATATTCTCCGTCGGCGAAATGCTTTCGAGCCCCAAGAGCCTAGAATACTTAGCAAATATTGCACCGCCGGGAAAGAAAGCAATGTATCTCGGGTTTACACAATTACCGCTTGGGATCGGCTGGATTTCGGAAGTTATTCTCGGCCCTCGCCTGTACGGCGCCTACTCCTCAAAAGACGAACTCGCTCGAACTGCTTTATCGGAGAATGGCGTCAGTATAGCGGACGCTAGCGCCGTGCCTAACGGCGAAGCCTTCGACAAACTTATTGAAGTTACCGGCCTTACTGCTGATGTCCTAACCAACCAGCTCTATGTGGCAAATAATGTTGGAATGGTCTGGTACATAACCGGTACAATCGGCATCATCTCGTGCATAGGCATGTATTACTACGGTCACTGGACCTACCGTATTGCAACGATGCAGGAACCTGCCGGACAAGCTGTAGAATAAAGCCTAATACAAATAGAAAAGGCGCTGCATCGCTGCAGCGCCTTTTCTATTAGCCCATGCGGCCAAGYGGGTYATCTARGCTCTCMGGCGGCACSGTGAACCATTCAGGGCCCGTCTCGCCCATATAGATACAGTCCTCAAGSCGCACMCCGAAYTCRCCRTAKATRTAAATCCCCGGCTCGTTTGAGAAACACATGCCCGGCTCCAGCAGGGTTTTTTCGCCGTGCACGAAATTGACGCTCTCGTGCCCGTCCATACCAATGCCGTGGCCAGTACGGTGGCTTAAGCCCGGTGTTTTGTATCCGGGGCCATAGCCAAGGCTTTCGTAGTATTTGCGCGCGGCATCATCCACAGCGCCTGCAGGTGTGCCTAGCTGCGCGGTCTCAAAAGCAATCTGCTGGCCCTTCCGCACTGTGTCCCACACCTCGCGCTGTCGCTTGGTAGGTTCACCAAATACGAACGTGCGCGATATGTCTGATTGGTAGCCGTGCACATTACAGCCGCAATCCATCAGCACAATATCACCGTCCTTAAGCGTCTGCGGTTGGCCGGTGCCGTGTGGGTAGGCGCTCGCCTCCGCCAGCAACACCAACCCCCATGCGCCGCCGCCGCCAAGGCTACGCTGGGCACTGCCCATCATGCCAGAAATATCACGCGGCGTCATGCCGACCTCAAGCTTGGGCCACACATCCGCGAACGCGCCCATTGTCACTTCGCTGGCTTTCCGCATAAGCGCCAACTCCGCCGAAGACTTGAACATACGGCACCCCTGCGTAACAGCGAGGCCGGAGGTAATTTCAAAAGACGGCGTAGCCTGCTGCAGCCCCTTCACCACGAAATAACGCACAGTATCCTCAAGCCCGACCTTGCCGCCCTTCAGACCGCGATCAGCAAGAATACTGGCCACCAATTCGAACGGACTTTCGTGCTCATGCCACGGCCGCACATCATCGCCGAAGGTCATGCTTTCGCGCACGCTCGGCTCTTCAAAAAACGGTGTCACAATACCAATTTCGCCTTCGCGCGGAATAACAACCGCCGTCAGCCGCTCGCTCCGCCGCCAGCGAATGCCGGTGAAATAAAGCATGGCGGATCCTGGCTCCAGCACCAGCGCATCAATGCCAAATTCAGCCATCAGCTTTTGCGCCTTGGCCACTCGGGCTTTGCGTTCGCCGACCGTGATCGCCTGACTGTCGCCCGTGATATTTTTTAGCGCCTTCTCATTCGTTGACATGGTTTTCTTTGCTGAGGAATTTTTTCCCTCAGGCCCACAAGCCGCGAGTGCGGCTACGCCAATCCCTGCTGCGCCGTATTTTAAAAACTGTCTCTTATCCATGCTCATATTTTGCCCCTATGACCTGATCACCCCTGACCGGAAATTGATTATTCTGAYTTGTAAATTTTGCCGTYTTTCATCACGAACCTTACATTCTCCAACACCGTAATATCCGTAAGAGGATCGCCCTTCACAGCGATAATATCTGCGAGAAACCCTTCTTTCAGTTGCCCAAGGTCATGCTCTTGCCGCAGCAAGGCGGCTGCATTCATAGTTGTTGCTTGCAGTGCCTGAAGCGGTGTCATGCCGAATTTTACCATGCGCGATAACTGCTTGGCGTTGTCRCCGTGCGGGTAAATACCTGCGTCCGAYCCCATGRCCATTTTTACTCCAGCYTTYACMGCTTTGGTAAAGCTCTCTCGCTGGCGTTTTGAAACCAACCGTTCCTTGGCAAGGTTTTCTTCCGGCACGCCGTTCGCCGCACCGTATGTCAGCGTATATTCGGTGTTATAGATATCCATCGAAAAATAAGTGCCGTACTGCTTAGCCAGCGCYACACCCTCATCATCCAAGAAGCTCACGTGCTCCACACTGTCCACGCCCGCAACGATCGCAGCTTTAATGCCGTTGGTGCCGTGCGCGTGCGCTGCCACCGTGATATCCCTGATATGGGCTTCGTCTACAATGGCTTTCATTTCTTCAAGGGAATATTGCTGAATACCCACCTTGGTGCCCTTGGAAAACACGCCGCCTGTCGCGCARAACTTAATGGCTGTTGCGCCGTACTTRATGTTTTCACGAACCTTCGCMCGYGCGGCCCACGGGCCGTCGGCAACACCGCCAGCAATATCACGTTTCTCGGCTGGTAGAAGATTGTTATCGCAGTGCCCTCCGGTGATACCAAGCGAATGACCCACAGGGAAAATGCGCGGTCCGATGGCGTCGCCTGCAGCAATGCCGTCGCGCACCGCAATGACGCTGTAACCGGAGGCACCCAAATTCCGCACTGTTGTAAAACCTGCCAAAAGCGTGGTTTTTGCATTCTTAACGGCCACCACCGTTTGGCGCGGCACAGAATACGTAAAACGGGCAAAAAACGGGGTATCTGCATCCCCAGACAGATGAACATGCATATCCATCATGCCGGGCACCAGCGTAAGACCCGCCAAATCAATGTGCTTGGCGCCGTCCGGTTTCAGAACGCTTGTCTGAGTGCCGAGCCTAACAATGCGGCCACCCCGAACGACYAGCGCCACATTTTCAATCCGGCTTCCGTCCTCAACATTAATGAGTGCGGCCGCAGTGATGTACATATCCTCCGCCGTCGCAGTATTTGCCCACAGAACGGATAAAAATAGGACTAAGGCACCGAAAATACGCATAAAAACCCCTTAAGCTTGACCCAGACCGGCAGCCTATGCGGTCCTGCTGCTGCTGTCTACGCCGGTGGTTCCGGCTCTTGGCCTACTGGTTCTCGTGTCGCTCAAACTTTTTTTCTAGTAACGCGGGAATAAATTCAAACGCCGTGCCGTAGTCCTCTCAGAAACACCGCCCATGAGGCGCTGTAATTGATAGGAGAGTTCAATGCCTACGGACACACATGCGCACGACGAAAGCACAGAACGCACTGTAGGGCGGGCTGCAAGGCTTCGCCGGCGTGCTGACGATGAAGACGGCGGCCTCCGCGCTAGACGCCCCAGGCGTATAGATGAAGACGACAACCTCATTCGCGGCACAGACGAAGATGATGACATCGTCGGCACGGACGGCAACGACCTAATATACGCCAAAGCGGGCAATGATCAGGTTTCCGCCGGTGCTGGCGATGACAAGGTTCGTGGCGGCGACGGAGAAGATCAAATTTTCGGCGAAGCGGGTGACGACAAGCTCGGCGGCGGCGCAGGCAATGACAGGATCAATGGCGGCGAAGGCAACGACAAAGTCTTTGGCGGACAAGGTGACGATGCGGTGTTTGGTGACGACGGCGACGATGTTGTTTTCGGCGGACAAGGCGATGACATCGTCTCTGGTGGCGACGGTAATGACACCGTCAGAGGCGGCAAAGGCAATGATGAAGTTGACGGCGGTAGCGGTGACGACAAAATAGTCGGCGGGCCAGGGGATGACACCCTAACTGGCGGCGACGGCGCGGACGAATTTATCTTCAATTTACGGACATCATCCGCCCAAGCCGAAAGAGCGACCGGTGACRACGTGATCACCGACTTTTCGCGAGAAGACGGCGACACCATTCAGATCAAGGGTGAAGACTTTGAAACAAGCTTCACTTACGGGGACAGCGACGGCGACGGCATTGATGACTTTACGCTCATCACTCTTACCAGCGTTGCCACAGAAGAGGATGAAGAGGTTGTTGAGCTTGGCACGGTGACAATCGAAAATGCCATTCTAACAGTTGACGATCTTGTCTAATTTATCGCCGTCGCTTCGGCGGCGGCATCTAAGTTGGGCGGTAGTGCTAGTTTCGTCTGTATAGCACTGGCGTCCGGGGCCGGCCAACTTGGCTCCCACCTAATGTGCCGGCCCAGTTTATTTCTACCAGACGACCCCCAATGCAGGTTCAGTCCACCTGTCGTTCTTCCCTATACGACACCCTCACCGGCTGGGCCTGCATTTCCTTTCTGCCCCCATACCAACCCCTTGTGGTTGGCCTCCCTAGAGGCCGTGCCATAGACGTGRCCTGAAACTGGCCGCTGCCCACAAGTAGGCGCTGTTCTCTGACGCCAAGGACAGGCTATCAGCGTGTAAGKTTAAATTGCTGTGGTTTAGGACGCAGCTGCCGCTGTGTGCTGGGGAATATAGTCAGCCTTGACGCCGCTGCCGGGGACAGCTGGCGCGTAAGCATCCTCTGTCGCAGAGTTTAGCGGATAATAAAAACCAGGCTCTACGGGAGAGTATTCCGGTGTTTGGAATTCTTCGCCGTTGCAGAGAGCGCTATATAATTTCTTCCATGTCGGGCACATTATTTTGCTCCCATCTTGGGTACGTATTTAAGGCACTTGCCTTCATAGGCACGAGGCCACTGCCTATACTACGCTCWGCGCTTCAGTTTATTCCCGCTTTGCGCTGTTTTTTTGGCAGTTTCTAATTTGCATACGTCGCCTAAAAGTGTGCCAAAATAAAGGCAAACATACCGTGCGAAAAACATTCACCCTGCAAAATGGAGCTGTTTATTTAGTGGGAAGAAATCCGCGACCAAAGACAGGGTCTCTACCCTTAAGCCCTAAGTCCGTAGTTGCGGCGTCCAGCATAACCATGGCCTTTGCGGCACGCGCTGCATCAGGCCGCCTTACCTGATTTGCGAGAAATGCAGATACAATAGGGGCTGCAAAAGAAGTGCCTGAATAGTTTTTYCTGCCGGTCAARCTAGCGGCTTTTATTTTCACGCCGAGSGCAGCGTAATCTACGGCAAGGCCTTGGTTTGCCTCTTTGAAAATAACATAGTSCCGGTCAACCGCCGTTACACCGACAACACCAGAATGGGCAGCWGGGAATTGATCTGGTCCTTCSGGCCCTGCRTTMCCGACYGCAGCKACAATAATATGGCCGCGGGCGATCAGGTTTTTAACGGCCAGCTCAAGCAATTCATTGTCTGGCCCGGCGATGCTCATATTGATAACGCCAACWTTCTGGCGCGCCAGTATYTCAAGGGCGATTACAATAGATTCCGCGTCAGCAAAAGCAGCTGGTCCGGAGAAAACATCCACCAACATTATTTTGGCTGGCGTTCCTTTTGCAAGTATAGACGCCACGGCCGTGCCGTGGTCACGTGGGGTAACTTTCTTGCCCCTGCCCATATTGATCTGCACAATATCAGCGCCCGCCAACAATTTATGTTTTCTATTAATGCCAGTATCGACCATCCCGACAATCAAAGGCTCCGAGTTAGGGGCTCCCTGCTCAGGCATTTTTGCTGACCCTTTTTCGTCCAGGACAAAACCGTTGACCGTATAGCCCGCTGTCTCTGTTCTGCCCGGATCGGCGAGGGGGCTGAACGAGGCCGGCGTATAGGCTAAATTGTAATTGTAATTTCCCATTTTGTCCGCGGCTTTTACCGCACTTAGCGCCTCTTCGGTGCTCATCCTCGTAGGTACAAGTATGAGATCCAGTCGYAGYCCTACTCGACTAAGTGTGCTGGACCTTACCACTTTGAACCCAAARTTCTCCAGCATTGTGCGGCTTTCCTTGGACAGGTTTACCGCTAGCAGTTCTTGATCCCTGATCARTATTTGACGCCCRGCTCGTGTKACATACGCGAGTTTAAACTGACGCTTAAGGGCCGCACGCGCTTTCTTGCTGTTCTTCTTTTTCAAATCAGCTTTTTCTATCCGGCGGATAAGCTTGTCAGCRCGCAGYGTCARRCGTCGGTATTCWACAGGGCGCTGCGCCTGCAGGGTATTCACAGCTTCCCGAAATGTCGGCCGCGCCTGGCGCTCCCTCTCCGTGCGCGTAGGCTTGCGGGTGTCGCGATTTGGTTGTTGACTATTCGGGCGGGTTCTAGGTTGGCGCACAGGCTGCTGTCGTCTCGGCTGAGATTGCTCTTCCACCAAATTCTCGGATGCTGCTGCGACTGTATATGCGGGCAATCCACCTATATAAAAGGCACCGTCGCTGCCGGCCCCGACATTTGGCGCAACAAAAGCTGCAACCACGCCGCCGAAAGCAATTGTTCTGATAATCTTGCTCAAAAGTGTAGACATCTAGAATTTCCCTTACGCCCCTACTCTATACTAACGTACGAAACATGCGAATTATTCCCTGCGGATGAAATATTCCTAAAAAGAGAGAAAAATTTTAGGAAAGGGAATAAATTGGCCGCCGGCCGCGTAGTGCTGATAGAAACATACGAGGAGTGCAGGTGACACAGCTGCAAGACCCAATCGGATTTCAGGAGAGCGTTGTTGCGCTTATTCCCAGACTGCGGCGCTTCACTGTCGCTGTGACTGGAAACCTGCCTGACGGTGACGATTTGCTGCAAAGCACAATTGAACGCGCGCTGATGCGGCGCGAAACATATAAGCCGGAYAARAAACTACAGAGCTGGCTGTTTAAAATCGCACAGAAYATATGGATCGATCAGAAACGGTCCGAGGCCCGGCGCGGTCAGATGGAAGATATCGCGGACCGTACAGATATTGTAGGGGAAGACGGTCGCGAGAAAATGGAAAAAATGGAAATGACCAAAAATATCATGGCGGTCGCTACAGGACGGGAAAGGGTGGATCGACTCTTTTCAGATCGCATGAAATGCTCCAATTATTGACTATCACGGTTCATCGTGTGTGAGGGTTTATGTGTTGTCACCATCATATCGCATAATCAGCCTCGTAGGCGAGTTATTGCATGATTCTCTTGCTTGAATTGTGGATCAATCCACTCGTCGAGCAGGCCACAATCGCTATGCGATCAGGAGCATCAGGGGAGAACTCCTCGCAGCCGCTTCCTATTCGTTGGTTACTGGGCTCTGGTTCCGCAATTGACTTTGGAAATCAAAGCCGGCGGCCGCCGACAGCGTTAGGGAGCCGGACGGGTCATAGAGCCCGGATCCAGCAATTCATTGAGACGCTCAGCATCCAAATCACCCTGCTCCAATGCCAGTTCCCGTACGGTTTTACCCTGCTCATACGCCGCATACGCAAGCTTGGCAGAAGCATCATAACCAATGACAGGCACAAGACTTGTACACATCGCAAGCGAGCCCTCAATCAACTCCCCGCACCGCTCACGATCAGGCTCAAGGTCCTTGATAAGTTTCTCTTCAAAAATCGTGCATGACCCGGTCAGCAACTGGATCGAATCCAGCAGATTCGCCGCCATCATCGGCATCGCAACATTTAAATCCAAAAGCGACCCAATCCCGCCAAACCCGCCAGCAGTCACCGCAACATCATTCCCCATCACCTGACAACTCGCCATCACCACGGCCTCGCAAATCACCGGATTCACCTTCCCAGGCATAATGCTCGATCCAGGCTGCACCGCAGGCAACTTGAGCTCACCAATCCCGCATCGAGGCCCAGACCCCAACCAGCGGATGTCATTGGCGATCTTGGACATACTCACCGCG
>JAESRJ010000224.1 GCA_016764715.1 Kordiimonadaceae bacterium
GGCCCCGCTCTGGGGATCGAGGCGGTAGACGAAGACGCGATCGGGTGTAACTTGGAGACTGGAGTCGAGCCCCATTATCAAGAATGGAGTTCCGTCGGGATCAATCTCGATGTCCAAAAACTCGGGAACCAAGCCGCAGAAAGCTAACGGTAACGATTAGTTGGAAACCACATTCCAAATATAACGCATTCAAGAAAATTAGGCTGACCTAACCGATCAGCCGAGTGGCCTAGTGCCCCGGCCACAAGTGTAGGTGTGGTTGAGTTTTGAGTAATATGTGTGGGGTCGAGGGAGAAGGGGACGGTTTTATCGTTCCCTTTTTTTGTGKGTYGGCACTCTGTGTTTGGTACGCTGCGCAGTAAATTTATTGGCCGRYAATCCGTCARTCAAAATGGCGCGGTAAGCTGCTAATAARAGCGAGGATGRCCGTATTCCTACTCMCGCTATGTGGTACMGAGAATTCTTTATTATACCGTAAAGCCGTACCAGTTGCCCCTATAATGATTGGTCGACCATGTGCTTGGTAGAGCGAATACTGGACACCCGGTTACAGKCCCGCTAAAACGGCGCAAGGGGCTTAAGCTTAACGGCTAGGCTCAGATGAAAAAGRCTATTTTAGAGGTTTCAATGTCAAGTTTGATCACTGGTGCAAATGATATTCGGCGTACGTTTCTCGATTTTTTTGAAAAGAATGATCACCAAGTCATCGCATCTGCGTCCTTAGTGCCAAATAACGACCCAACATTGATGTTTACTAATGCTGGAATGGTGCCCTTCAAAAACCTGTTTACCGGTGCGGAAACCCGCTCCTACACGCGCGCTACAAGTTCGCAGAAATGCGTTCGGGCTGGCGGAAAACATAACGATTTGGATAATGTAGGCTACACGGCGCGTCACCATACGTTTTTTGAAATGCTCGGTAATTTCTCTTTCGGCGACTACTTCAAGGAAGAAGCCATTACGCTGGCATGGGATTTGATTACTAAGGAATACGGTGTTGATAAAAACCGTCTTACAGTAACGGTTTATCATGAAGATGATGAAGCTTATGACTTATGGAAAAAAATTGCAGGCATGCCTGACGAGCGTCTAATTCGCATTTCCACAAACGATAACTTCTGGTCTATGGGCGATACGGGGCCTTGCGGCCCTTGTTCGGAGATTTTTTATGACCACGGCGATCACTTGTGGGGTGGGCCTCCCGGAACTCCTGAGGAAGACGGTGACAGGTTTGTTGAAATTTGGAACCTTGTCTTCATGCAGTATGAGCAGACGGCAGACGGCAGACAGGACTTACCAAAACCAAGTATTGATACAGGCATGGGACTGGAGCGTATGGCGGCCGTTATGCACGGATCGCAGGATAATTATGCCATYGATACATTCCGCCGGTTAATTGAAGCTTCTGTCGAGGCAACTGGGGCCAAAGAAACCGACGAAACAGGGGCGTCTCACCGTGTCATTTCTGATCACCTCAGGGCCTGCAGTTTTCTGATCGCAGACGGTGTGCTGCCGTCCAATGAAGGYCGCGGKTACGTGCTGCGCCGGATTATGAGACGTGCCATGCGCCATGCACACCTTTTGGGCGCTAAAGACCTGGTTATGCACCAGTTAGCGCCGACACTCATCTCTGAGATGGGGCAGGCTTACCCGGAACTTGTGCGTGCCTCAAGCCTAATYACCGAGACCTTTAAGCTCGAGGAATCGCGCTTCCGGCAGATGCTCGAAAAAGGTATGCGCCTGCTTGATGACGAGGTTACCAAGATTTCGGGTGATACACTCGCTGGAGATGTAGCCTTTAAGCTTTACGATACCTTCGGGTTTCCGCTTGACCTCACGCAGGATGCTTTGCGYGCCCAAAACCTGAAGGTTGATACTGCTGGATTTGATGTTGCAATGGAAGAACAGCGCACGAAGGCGCGTGCTGCATGGTCTGGATCTGGTGATGCAGGCGCTGAAAAGGTCTGGTTTGAAATTCGAGAGGAACTCGGGGCGACTGAGTTTATCGGCTTTGCTAATGAGCAAGCAGAAGCACAGGTCRTTGCTATAGTAAAAGACGGCGTGCGAATACAAAATGYWGCTGAAGGCGATGATGYTACGGTTTTAACSAACCAGACGCCATTTTACGGCGARTCTGGTGGCCAGATGGGCGAYACTGGCAGGATTATTGGCGCTGCAGGSCTMRYAGCAWCGGTAACGTCTACAGGCAAAGCGCTTGGTGCGTTGCATACGCACAAAGTGTTTGTCGAGAAGGGCTCGATTTCGGTTGGGGACAATATCGAACTTTATGTGGACTCCGCTCGACGGGCTAAACTTAAGGCTAACCATTCTGCGACGCATGTGCTTCATGAAGTGTTGCGGCGCGAGCTGGGTGACCATGTRACGCARAAAGGCTCACTCGTGGCCCCAGACCGCTTGCGGTTTGATGTATCGCACCCAAAAGCGATCACTCAGGAAGAGCTGCTAGTTGTTGAGAAGAATGTAAATGCGATCATTCGCGGCAACGCCGCAGTTGAGACCCGAATTTTGAGCTATGACGATGCAGTCGAAGCGGGTGCGATGGCGCTGTTCGGCGAAAAATACGGCGATGAAGTACGGGTGGTTTCTATGGGCGCTGAGGTTGACTTGGATGACAGGGATAGTTTTTCCGTAGAACTTTGCGGCGGCACACATGTAACCCGCCTCGGCGATATCGCCTTGCTGACGATCATCTCTGAAAGCGCTGTATCGGCAGGTGTTCGGCGGATAGAGGCTCTGACAGGCGAGGAAGCGCATGCGCATTTGGTTGCCCAGCGTCAAATGCTTCAAGGCGCGGCAGGGACGCTCAAAACAAGACCTGAAGAGGTAACAGAGCGGATTGTCGCCCTTCAAGCAGAGCGTAAATCCCTTGAACGTGATCTTAGTGACGCGCGTAAAAAAGCSGCTTTGGGCGGYGGAGGTGGTGSTGCTGCTCACAAAGATATAGGCGGTGTTAAATTCCTCGGCCAAGTGCTCAACGGTGTGAGCCCGAAAGAGCTACGCGGCATGGCAGACGACGCCAAGAAATCTCTTGGCAGCGGCGTTGTGGCTTTTGTTACGGTGAATGATGGCAAAGCCGGGTTGCTGGTAGCAGTTACAGCGGATTTGGTTGGAACAGTGAACGCTGTTGATCTTGTCCGTGCAGGAACGGCGGCTGTTGGCGGCAAAGGTGGCGGCGGGCGTCCTGATATGGCGCAGGCYGGYGGKCCRGATGGYKCTAAAKCTGSYGAAGCRMTTGMWGCSATTGARRMGSYWCTKGGYGCSTRAMTMAMWSYKKSMWMCKKGWWKMKAKWRRYWWMARCYAKRKKSCYSGAKWWRWKKYWTKWWRMYYAYGGMKYGTTAGACTAATGGTTTTTGGTCAAGTGATTGTGCTTAATGGGGCTTCAAGTTCTGGCAAGTCAACGCTGGCTAAAGCTCTCCAGTCTGAGCTAAGTGACGTATATTTGTACGTTTCTCTGGATATGTTTTGGGATATGACGCCGGCCGCAATTCCGGCCAGTTCGGAAAACTTTCCAAACCTAAARCTCGCCATGGCGCGCTCSGTAAAATCATTGGCTGAAACCGGGCACAATGTTATTGTTGATACGGTCTATAACGGCATTAAGTCTCATCAGGATATGGCGGCCGCACTTGAAGGGATAGGGCTTTTCACCGTGAAAGTTTCCTGTCACGCCGACATACTTTTGAGGCGCGAAAAATCGCGGGGTGACCGCAGGCTAGGCATCGCGCTAGCTCAACTCGAAACCGTGCATGTTGGTATAGGGTATGACATCGAAATCGACACGAGCCATCAGTCACCCATTGAGTGTGCGCGGCAAATAATTAGCAGTCTGTAACTTATCGTCCACAAAAAAGGCCGCTACAGGAGCGGCCCTTTCTCAATTACCGTATTAGTTTAGCCCAGTTTGGCTTTTAGGTTTTCGTCGACCTTGTCGAAGAACTGGCCTGTTGTCATCCAGCTTTGGCTTGGGCCAATCAGAAGCGCCAAATCTTTCGTCATAGAGCCCGTTTCCACTGTGTCGATACAGGTTTGTTCGACGGCTGCAGCAAACGTAACAACATCAGGTGTRCCGTCCATCTCGCCGCGATACTTAAGGCCGCGTGTCCATGCGAAAATAGACGCGATCGGGTTGGTTGATGTTTCTTTGCCTTCCTGATGCTGACGGAAGTGGCGCGTTACTGTGCCGTGTGCTGCTTCCGATTCTACGGTCTTCCCGTCTGGTGTCATCAATACAGATGTCATCAGGCCAAGGGAGCCAAAGCCCTGCGCGACTGTGTCTGACTGGACGTCGCCGTCATAGTTCTTACAAGCCCATACAAACTCGCCGGCCCATTTCATTGCACACGCTACCATGTCGTCGATCAGGCGGTGCTCATAGCTGATGCCAGCTTCTTTGAATTTGTCTTCAAACTCTGCTTCAAAGATTTCCATGAACAGGTCTTTGAAGCGGCCGTCATAGGCTTTCAAAATTGTATTTTTGGTGGAGAGATAAACAGGGTAGTTGCGTGCAAGCCCGTAATTCATGCAGGCACGGGCAAAATCGCGGATTGACGAATCGATGTTATACATGCCCATCGCGATGCCGGATTCTTCAAATTCATACACTTCGTGTTCGATTGCTTCGCCGCCGTCAGCTGGTTCAAACTTCATCGTTAGTTTACCTGCACCCGGAACGCGGAAATCTGTAGCGCGGTACTGATCACCAAAAGCGTGGCGGCCAATGATAATTGGCTTGGTCCAACCGGGAACCAAACGCGGAACGTTTTTCATGATGATCGGCTCGCGGAAAACCGTGCCGCCCAAGATATTGCGGATCGTGCCGTTAGGGCTGCGCCACATTTTCTTAAGGCCAAACTCTTCAACGCGGTCCTCATCCGGTGTGATGGTCGCGCATTTCACGCCTACGCCGTGTTCTTTGATGGCATTGGCTGCATCAATAGTGATTTGGTCGTCGGTTTCGTCACGCTTGGTTACAGACAAATCATAATAGAGAAGATCGATGTCCAAATAAGGCTGTACGAGGCGCTCGCGAATCCACTGCCAAATGATCCGGGTCATTTCGTCGCCGTCGATCTCAACTACTGGATTTTTAACTCTGATTTTGCTCATGTGTCCCTCAACTAGGCGGATCGCCTGCAAGTGTGATTATTGCCGACCAGTAATGGCCGTTGAATTTGGCCGCACCCTATCACCAACATCCCAAAAAATGAAGTCTTAAGGCGCTGTTCTTACGGCTTTTATGGTCTTCCTAAGAATTTTTGCCTGTAAAAGGCAGTCCTATTCAGAAAAATTATCCAAATAGTCCATGGCCTCTTCAGCCGAGGACACGACTTTCAAAAGATTCGCATTCTTTGGATCGGCAAAGCCGTCATCTACCACGTGTCGTATTAGGTCCACCAATGGCGACCAGAAATCTTTGTAATTTATCAAAACAATGGGTTTTTTATGCAAGCTTAACTGGGCCCAGGTCATGATTTCCATGGTTTCATCAAGCGTGCC
Source organism: Kordiimonadaceae bacterium (assembly GCA_016764715.1). Lineage (GTDB taxonomy): Bacteria > Pseudomonadota > Alphaproteobacteria > Sphingomonadales > Kordiimonadaceae > Kordiimonas. The sequence goes on from JAESRJ010000224.1 coordinate 5,519, forward strand.
CAAGCCGCCTGGAAGCACAACAAATGCATCACTACGGTCAAACATCATTTTTTTACGGTCGTGCATATTCTCTGTTACGTGTAACACAGCAATACCCTGTTCACTGATCTCAATGGCGTCCAGGTGCTTAGGAATAATGCCGATTACATCGGCGCCGCCGTCTCTAGCCGAGCGGGCCACAGCGCCCATCAAGCCAATGCTGCCGCCGCCATAAACCAACTTCATATTACGGGAGGCTATCATGCTGCCTAAGTTTTCTGCTAAAGTACGAAAGTGGGCTTTATTACCCATGCGAGAGCCGCAATAGACACAAACTGACTTGATGGAATTGGTCGTCACTAAAAAAATCCTGTAACTAAAAAATAGGTGTGCCAAAGTTTTGACATGTTTTTGTTAAAATCATATTCCATTATATCATCTTGATTGTTAAGGCTTTGTTAGATCGAGTAGTGGAGTTTCCGTGAGGCCCTTAGTTAGCAAAAGTGACGATACCCGCCGGATGTTTCTGGTCGGAATAACCAGCCTGATCCTTTTGGCTGCAGTGGTTTATGTGTTTTTCTATGAAACGCCTACAACCAATCCTGCAGCGGTTCAAGAGACCACTGAGCAAAATTCAGCGGAAGAGGCGGTTGAACAAGCCGCTGACGTGCCGGCTTTTGATCTCGTGCGCATTTCCCGCGGCGGGACTGGCGTGATAGCAGGACGCATGGCACCAGGTTCACAGGTTGAGTTGTTTGCCAACGGTAAAAAGATATCAGAGGTAACAGCTGACGAGAACGGCGAGTGGGTGATGATCCTAGAGGAGCCCTTGGAAGCGGGCTCTGTCGAGCTTAACCTTAAGGCAAAAGTGACAAACGGCGAAGTAGCTGAAGCTGAAAATGTTGTTGTCGTCTCCGTGCCTGAGCGAGAAAATGATCGGTTTCTTGAGCGACAACAAAATGGGGTGGTTGCGGTTTTATCACCGAGAGAACTTACCGCGCCAGCTGTCATTTCCGCCGCCTTGGAAATCTGAATTGCGATGGCATCCATGTTGCCTACAGACGTTTTCGCTTCGATGGTATCTGCTGCAGCATGCTGTGCTGCGCGGGCAATTTCCTCAGTGGCCGCTGATTGCTCTTCGACGGCACTTGCAATGCTAGTGGAGTTCTCACTGATCTGACCGATCACAGTTACGATCTGCCGGTTCACATTCACGGCTTCACCCGTTGCATCGCGAATACCGGCGAGCAAACTGCCAATCTCTTCCGTTGCTTTGGCTGACTGGTTGGCAAGAGACTTCACCTCACTGGCCACCACCGCAAACCCGCGGCCTGCTTCGCCTGCACGCGCGGCTTCAATTGTTGCATTTAGCGCCAGCAGGTTAGTTTGCTCAGCGATATCCCCGATCATGCCAAGCACATCGTTGATTTTATCAGCCCGGTCGGCCAGTTCTTTGATGCGCTCCTCGCTGTTTTTAGCAAGGCGACGGGCCTCATCTGTTACACCAGCGCTCATGTTCACTTGCCTGCTGATCTCAGATACGGAGGACGACATTTCTTCCGCGCTGGAGGCCACAGCGTTCACATTATTGGCAACATTATCCGTTGCTCCGTTCGCCACAGCCATTGCGCTTTCAGTATCAGATGCCACCCTGCTGAGTAGCTCTGTTTCTTCCTCAAGCTGATGAGAAACCTCCGCAATCTCGCTTAATAGACCGCTCATATTCTGTTCAAAATCATTTGCCATTTTTGCCCGTACAGCTTTCGCCTGAACAGCAGCCTGTTGACGTTCTAAATCGCCCTGCTTTTCGAGCTCCTTCATTTCTTCCTGGGCTTTATGAGCCGCGGCAAGGGCTTCCTCAGCTTCCGCTTTTGCAGTGGCAGCTGCTTCAGCTTCCCGACGTGCATGCTCCACTTCTTCCGCCACATGKCCCTCGGCTTCATCAACTTTCAGGAAGGTTTCCCGTAGTTTCATTGCACCGAAGATAAGCGCAGCAGATTCGAGCACAACAATCACTGCATGTAGCATCACTCGTAGAAAGGCACCTTCGTCCGTTGGGAAGACCAAAGATGTCCAGACCAACCCAAAAACTAGATGGTGCACTGCAATAACYGCTGCCGTCACAAATATTGCCCGCCAATCGCAGTAAAGCGACACCACAGCGAGGACGGCAAAGAAATACATATGTACATCAATTTGCCAGGCATGGCCTTGATACCCCAAGACAAACAAAGCTGCCATCAAGGCAAGCGAGGCACACGTAAGATACCGCTGAAACGGTGTTTCGCCTTGGGTCATCAAAACGATCATCGGTACAACCGCCAATATCACCGCAATCGCCATCGCCCATATCATGCCGAGCCCGTCATCTGGTGCAACTGTCAGCCAGATAAGGAGCACAATGGCGACATGACCCCACAGAGCATAGGTTAAAAATTTTGCGACTGTCTTGCGAATATCTTCAAGTAAATTCATTATCTGTTCCTACGAAATGGGCTGCCACCCACGCTGGTGCCATCTGGTTTGGTTTTTGATGTTCCGCATCCGTACAGTGCATTTCCTTTTACCACCAGAAACGCCCCGTTAGCATACAGCTGATCAACAAATCCTTTGGTACCACTTTCCACTACAAATGAGCCGTCTCCCAGCTTTTCGACGAGCGTACCGTCGGTGCCGGACAAGAGGCCATATACACTGGCTGCACCGTTGTTTTGTCCTGTAAAAACAACAACGCGGCCACTCCCTCCGGGGTGAAGCAAACCGAAAGCCATGGCTGCAACAATCAAGCAACAAAACAGCATGGCATCYATCATCGGTTTCAAGAAAARTCCTTTGGTTTCGGATCTGAAACGGCCTTAAAATACAGCCAATTCATCCCGCAGCTTACCCTAGCATACGCATATTGCGCACATTGGGTTTCTGTTTCGTTAACAAGGCGTAAGCTTCGCAAAGTATTTTTGTAATTGCTGCCGCCAAGCAGGGCACGGCGTTCTATTTTTGCGTCTCGCTATAATAGCAAACGGTGATCTCGCGGCCCGTGCGCGCAATGGCCATTCGCAGCCGCATAATCAGCGCACAGTGGCATTTAAAAGCCAGGAATGAGGGAATTGGCTTCATATCAGGCCCTGCCCGCCGGAACACGGCAAAATTGGGGAAGCGGATTAACGTTACTGTTTCTTTTTGCGCAGCAGCTTTCATGGCTTTGGCGACACGCTTTTCAATCTCGCGGTTTATATCAGCAAGCAGCCCCGCGGTGCCTTCTGGCACATCCTCTACACCGGTCTCCCATGCCTTTATCTGGCTTTCCCGCACCAACGTTAGCTTGGAAATATCACTTTCCGTCAGCATTAAGCTTTCTCGTACGGTTCGGAATTCAGCAGGGTGCATAAAAGGCCTTTGAGAGAAAAACAAGCCAATAAAGGCGCGAGGGGACGAAGCCCCCTTTTTTCTACGCCTTTCGGCGCATTCCTTCAACAGGCAGGTACAAAAATCATAGGTCTAAGCCCTGCTAATGGAACAACAACTTAAATGGCCGCCCACCTGCTGCGCACTTTAGCCAGTAGCCTACCATCCATAATCACCATTCCAAGGCCGATGATAAGCATGCCCAGCGCCTGCGCCCACGAGAAGACCTCGCCCAGAAACAGCACGCCGCCAAAGATCGTAAATATAGGCACAAACAAAGTGGTTAGCGACGCGTTTGTCGCCCCTGCCGTATTCAGCAGCCGGAAATAGAGCACCGTAGCAAAGGCTGTTGCAACAAAGGCCAAACTGGCCAAAGCCAGCCAAACATGGGTACCAGGCGCCGCTAGTTGCCACGGCTGATCCACATATAGCGCGAGCGGTACAAATATAAACGCCGCGCCCACAGTTTGCCCGGCAGCCATTTGTAGCGGGTGAATTCCAAGGTGGATATAACGCCGMGCCATCACCGCCGAAAAYCCGTAAGACAGCGGCGCACACAGCACCGAKATTTGGCCCAGRATATCCCCGCCAATCGCATCCTTAGCGGACGGAATAATAATAGCGGTCACCCCCGCGAATCCGGTGAGTACCCCTACCAGCTTTCGGCGTGTAAGCCTTTCATCCGACACCATAAAATGCGCYAAAAACACGGTAAAAAATGGCATAGAGCAATACAGAATGGACGTCAGCGACGTACTGATCCGGTTCTGCCCCCAGGACAGGCAAATGAAGGGTACGGCAACATTGAAAACGGCCAGCAAAGCAAAAGCTCTTAGCGTTTCATTCTTCGGTGCAGTTTTGGGCAATTTGAAACCAATACCCATCACCTTAACGGCGACAGCCAGCCCAAGCGCGGCTAGGCCAATGCGGAACATCACAACAGTGAACGGCGGAAAGGCCTCAAGGCTAATCGCCACCATGAGGAACCCACCACCCCAAATGGCAGAGAGGGTCAGCAGCAGGCCCCATTCCTTTGCCCCCATAGTGATGGGAGCGCGCGGTGCGGCCATTATGATCTGTCTTTCAAATTCATAGCGCTATARATAGCGCCTCAGGCCATAAGGGCGAAAGATGTTTTCTTACCTGTCAGGAAAGGCCGTGCAGAACCTATGATTTAAGGGCCGCATTTGCGCTTTTGCCACCTGACTATAGGTCATTTGCCGTAGGCTGTTTGTTGGCACAGGTTAAAGCGGTACTGACGGAAATTGGGTGGCATTCATCCAGTGCAAAAAGGAAAGGCGAAGAAAACCTTCGCCTTTCAATCATTCTTTTGTAGCCACCACAACGGCCAAAATCAAATTCTTACGTTGGGCTACCCGATTGCGACGGGTTTGGCTCAACGGCTGGCGTAGCGGGAGTG
>JAESRJ010000225.1 GCA_016764715.1 Kordiimonadaceae bacterium
TTAAGGTTGATCGCTGGGCCGCTCATAAGCGAGCAAGAAGCGTCTGCACTGTGCGATCGAATTCGGAAAATTGGTACTGAACAGTATTGCAAAGTTTCTGAGTATCAAGGTGAGCCGATTGGATAAATACCACCGACAATTGTAATTGAAAGCATTAAAAAGGCATTTGTCAAAATAGTGTCTAACTAGGAACACATTTAGTTGATTGCGGCTTGACAGAAGGCACCAATTTATGTGGGATGCCTGCACCTTCGATCGCCTCTATACAGATCAATCAACTTGGGGAGGTGAGATTGATCTTGGCGCCTTTACAGGCAGCCGTTAGAGGCATAGGAGGCCGGGCGCACCTGGGGGGTTAGCTCGGATTAGGCGCGGTGTATTGGCCAAACGGTCTGTTCGCCGCGCCTTAATTTTTTATGGATATTTTTTGTGATATTTAACAAACACACCTATGGCAAAATAGGATGAATGTTCTTTCCTAACAATTACCGGGGGAGACATTCGTTAGGGACCAGCTTAATCCCTGACCTAACCAGTTCCTGGTTCAAAAGATCGGCATATTCAAGGACTGTGATTGCGGTATTTAAAAAGCCACGCCAGATGATAATTTCAAATTGTACGCTGATTAAAGCTTGTACCATTCCTGTGCCCGTTTAATGACAATCCATTTCTAGCAGGTTGGTTTTTGCCGGCCCGCCGGAAACAAGATCCAATTGCACTTTGAATAGCCGAAAGGCCAGAGGCGCCTAAGCCAATAAAGATCAATAATGTAATAATATGGAATAAAGTCATTTCATTCTCCGTGTTCTTATTTTGTTCTTATATCAGTTTGCATGTTCTGTAAAGAACAAACTGGGAACAACGGTAAGTTTATACCACCGAACTGAAGCTAACCGTTGCTATCTTTCGTTGCTGAATGCTATGGTCATCCCAAGTGAGCAGCAAAGTGCTGTGAATAGAAATATAGTCAGAGACGTGTAATGTCGTTGCAGCATGAGGGCAATAAGCCCGGCGCAGCGGTTTCAGACCCGGGTGACACGAGCTCCTTGCCGAGGAGCAAAAAGCGTAGAAACCGTCGTGGAAGGAACCGTAATAGGGATGCCAGAGAGGGCAGTACCCAAGTAGAGTCCGTTACCAGTGATACGGACGGCAAATCTACACCCGAAACCGTAGGTCACCGCGGGGCCGAAAAATCAACCAATTCCAAAATACAGGCCGGTCCAAGCAAGGGCCCAGCGACCCCTAACAACGACCTGTCGCCAAAAAGAGGCCGGGGAGGGCGCAACCGTCGCCGCAATGGCTCTCAGCCTGATCAACGAAGTTCTAACCGCGGCGGAAGTGCTGCCCAGCGGGCAAGACAAGAAAACCAGCCAGTACAGCGCGGGATATATAGCGCAATCGATTTAGGAACCAACAATTGCCGATTGTTAATCGCACGGCCCACTCGGCATGGTTTCCGTGTTATTGATGCCTTCTCGCGCATAGTAAGACTAGGGGAAGGCGTCTCAACTAGCGGAGTGCTTTCTGAGGCCGCGATGGATAGAACCATTGAGGCGTTGAAAGTATGCTCTGAAAAACTGGCGCGTAGAAATGTTACCTGTATGCGCCATGTGGCTACTGAAGCGTGTCGAGTGGCTGGTAATACAGATGAGTTTATTGCGCGGGTAAAGGCAGAAACTGGAATTAACCTCGATGTGATAACGGCTGGCGAAGAAGCCCGACTTGCTGTTATGGGCTGCCAGTCCCTTATTGCGCAGGGCAACCARTATGCRCTCGTTTTTGATATTGGGGGCGGTAGTACGGAACTAATATGGGTACGCGTGCGCAAGCGGCAGGCTACGGAAATCCACGGCTGGGTTTCCATCCCGTGGGGCGTGGTGAATTTAACCGAGCGGCACGGCGTTATGGGTGGCACAGTATCGCCTGAGCAATATGCAGCTATGGTTAATGAAGTGTCAGGCCCGCTTCAGTCTTTTGATGAGGCACRTCAGATATCTGAGTTGGTGAAGAAGCGCCGAACCCAATTTCTGGGTACATCCGGCACTGTCACCACTCTTGCTAGTCTGCATTTACAGTTACCGCGATACATCCGGGATAAAGTAGACGGTGCTTGGATGAAGACACGCGATATCAAAGAGCTCTCTAATCAGGTTGCCCATATGACACACCTAGAGCGCACTGAGCAGCCATGTATTGGACGAGAACGTGCTGATTTGGTAGTCGCCGGCTGTGCTATACTAGAGGCGATTTTGGGCACATGGAACGTGCCGAGTTTGCGTGTAGCTGACCGTGGTATCCGCGAAGGAATATTGAGGGGCCTGATGCAAATTGAAAAACCGCCTCGTAGGGCAGAAAAACGACAGGGTCAATACGATGGCTAAAGGCTGGGATACTAGTTCAAATACACGCAGTAGAGCCCGTGGCGGCAAGGTACGGCTGAAAACAGCTCGGCGCAGGTCAAACTCGTCTGCCCGCTGGCTTCAGCGGCAGCTCAATGATCCCTATGTAGCCGAAGCTAGACGTTTGGGCTACAGGTCCCGGGCCGCCTTCAAATTCATTGAACTGGAAGAGCGCTATAAATTGCTGAAAGGTGTTCGGCGTGTGGTTGATCTTGGCTGTGCGCCGGGTGGCTGGACACAGGTGCTATCGCAGCGCCTTGACCGTAAGTGCCAGATCATTGGCATTGATCTGCAGGAAGTAGAGGCTATTGCTGGCGTAGATCTGTGGCAAATGGATTTCCTGGCAGCAGATGCTGAAGAACGACTGATGAACGCGTTGAACGGTCCGGCGGACCTGGTTCTATCGGATATGGCCAACTCGGCAACGGGGCATAAACAAACCGATCAAATCCGTACCATGGCGCTGTGCGAAGCGGGGCTCGACTTTGCTGTTAAAGTATTGGGCAAGAACGGTGCGTTTGTATCTAAAGTTCTCGCTGGCGGGGCAGATAGCACCCTCATGAAGAAAATGCAGTTTCATTTCGATAGTGTAAAACACGCTAAGCCGCCRTCCAGCCGTAAAGATTCGAAGGAATGGTTTGTAGTAGCACAGGGCTTCAAGGGCCGAGCGGAAAAAGAGGCCAGCCCTAAGGATGAGTAAAATTATCCGAGAGAGATAAAGACTAGGCTTGTCTTTRTASGCGCTTCGAGCTATTGAACGGCGAACATCCGAAACCTGGATCAAAATCGGGGGTTATCAGGCAATATGCCAGACCCAAGGTTTTWGCGCACCGTGCGCCCAAACGATGAGCAGGAAAGCATATGGATATTCGCCTCGGTCTTACCTTTGATGATGTACTTCTTGTGCCCGCYGCCAGTGACGTTATGCCTGGCCAAGTGGACGTAAGAACACAGATTACAAAAACCATTTCTCTTAACATTCCGCTTTTGTCCGCAGCGATGGACACRGTGACGGAAGCGCCGATGGCAATTGCTATGGCGCAGGCGGGTGGTATCGGTGTTTTGCACCGCAATATGACCGATGACGAGCAGGCAGCCATGGTGCGCTCTGTGAAGAAATATGAAAGCGGTATGGTTGTTAACCCRGTGACAATGTTCGCTGACGAGACTTTAGCTGATGCCATGGGGTTGATGAGCCGCTACAARATYTCSGGYATTCCRATYGTSGARCGCGGSACYGGCAATGGYCCTAAAAAGCTTGTYGGTATTGTTACYAACCGCGATGTTCGGTTTGCCACCAATATGCAGCAACGCGTCTCCGAGCTAATGACACAGGAAGTAGTTACAGTTCGTGAGGGTGTCTCGAGCGAAGAAGCCAAACGTCTATTCCATGCCCACCGGATCGAAAARCTGATTGCAGTTGATGACGACTACAGATGTGTCGGCCTGATCACAGTTAAAGATATGGAAAAAGCTGTTGCCAATCCATACGCTTGTAAAGATCAGCACGGCCGGTTGCGGGTTGCGGCTGCGACTACCGTTGGCGATAAGGGCTTTGAACGCGCAGGCGCGTTGATCGACGCTGAATGTGATTTGTTGGTTCTTGACACMGCGCACGGYCATTCCGCACGCGTGATTGAGCAAGTAGAGCGYATCAAAAAACAGTGGGGGAACGTACAGCTTGTTGCCGGCAATGTAGCAACAGGTGAGGCCGCTGAGGCGCTCATTGCTGCAGGCGCAGACTGTATAAAAGTAGGAATAGGCCCAGGCTCTATTTGTACTACTCGTATCGTTGCTGGTGTGGGCGTTCCTCAGCTTACGGCTGTTAGCGATGTGGCCAAGGCCGCAAGCAAGCACGGTATTCCTGTTATTGCCGATGGCGGCCTCCGAACATCAGGTGATGTGGCAAAAGCTATCGCTGCTGGTGCTGGTGTTTGCATGGTTGGTTCGATGCTYGCTGGCACCGAAGAAGCGCCGGGCGAAGTATTYYTGTAYCARGGKCGMTCYTAYAAAGCKTACCGSGGCATGGGSTCRGTYGSTGCWATGGCRCGCGGSTCTGCKGAYCGGTATTTCCAAGATGATGTAAAAGATTCGCTGAAGCTTGTCCCTGAAGGCGTTGAAGGCCAAGTGCCTTATAAAGGCCCTGCAGGCAATGTGTTGCACCAACTTGTTGGAGGCTTGCGTGCCAGCATGGGCTACACAGGCAATAAAACCATCGATGCAATGCGCGAGAACACCAGTTTTATTCGTATTACTAACTCAGGTCTTAGTGAAAGCCACGTGCACGATGTGACAATCACCAGAGAATCCCCAAATTACCCTAATAAATAGAGGCTATTATGCGCTCATCAGCACGTGTTGCTGCTCTTATCGAACTTGTTGATCAGGTTGAAGTTGGTATTACTGAGCGCTCTGCCCCTGCGGATGTGATTGTAGGTGCCTATTTCCGGGCGCGCCGTTATGCAGGGTCTAAGGACCGCCGTGCAATTACCGGCTATTTCTACGATATGCTGCGCTGCCGCGAAATGCTGTTATGGGCGCTTGGAGAAGTCAATGTAGAGGCAACTCCCCGTGCTTTGGTATTAGCTTTTTTTGCCATAGAGAAAACCGAGGTTTCTGAATGGTTTATTGAAGGGGATCAGTACGGCCCTGGAGCACAGACAACAGAAGAAACTGAKTTTTGCRCCARAATCTGGGCATTAGATGCAGAGAGCGCTCCAGAAGCGGCGCGCGCTAATCTACCGACATGGGCTGAGAAAAGCTTGCGGGATCGATTTGGTGRAAACTGGCTAGAGGCAGCCAAGGCGTTGAACACCGCAGCACCGCTTGATCTCCGGGTAAACACGCACAARGCCGATCAGAATTTGGTGACAGAGTTTTGCGCTGCTTCAGAGCATTTCGAGAAAACACCGCTGTCGCCACTCGGCATGCGGTCTTTGAAGAAAATTGGGCTTAGCGGCGTTCCTGAATATAATCAAGGCCAGCTAGAAGTGCAGGATGAAGCTGCGCAGATCGCTTCAATGTTAGTGGCAGCGAGGCCTGGTATGCAAGTAGCCGATATGTGTGCGGGGGCAGGTGGCAAAAGCCTACAGGTTAGTGCGCAGATGGAAAATAAAGGCCAACTTTACGCCTTTGATATTTCAGCGAAACGATTACGTGAATGTAAAAAACGTGCGGATAAGGCGGGATGCCGCAATATTCAAACACACCGCCTAACCGAAGAGGTTACGGACCGCGAAGACATGCTGGGTGGTCTCGTTGAAACCTGTGACAGGGTTTTCGTTGACGCGCCTTGYAGTGGGACKGGGACCTGGCGTCGTAGCCCAGATCAGCGTTGGCGTTTGGATGAAGCAAGTGCGGTTGGTTTTGCTGATACCCAAATGGAGTTGCTCCAGGAAGCTTCAGGTTTGGTGAAAGTCGGCGGCAGACTAGTATATATGACCTGTTCTGTCCTGCCGGAAGAAAATGAAGCCGTAGTATCCAAATTTTTGGCCAGCTCTACAGGATGGCAAATCCTAAATTACCAAGATGTTTGGCAGGATGCGATCGGCACAGACGTACCAGCCAGTGATGCGATGATTGAAGGCACGCTTCAGCTTTCTCCTCACAATCACGGTACTGACGGCTTTTTTGTAGCGATTCTTGAGCGCCAGTAATACTGGTAGCCTGGTCTATATTCGGCTATTCGCCCACTTTTGGTAGCTTTACCGGCCCAAATCACGGGTTTTTCGCGCGATTTTGACCATTTAGCACGACAAAGGACGTCTATCTAACCTTTGGGGTAGAGACAATTAACCAATTGCTGGCTATCATAAGGGTAACGAGAAAAGGACCTGTATGTTGTTTAAAAAATCCGTGCTTACAATTGGTTTAATTGCTGTTTTTTCACTTTCCGCCGTTCAAGCGCAAACTCTSCCAAAATACCGTGAGATATCAAAACAATTGGTTATCGAAGCCAAGTTGGCCTTAACGTCGAGCAAGCCAGAAACAGCACTCCTCCTTTTCGAACGGGCAATCGTAGCCGACCCGGCCAATACTCAGGCTCTTCTTGGTCTTGGTCGCACGCACGAGCTTGAAGGCCGGATTGGACGCGGCCTTAAATATTATAGGCAGGCTTTAGAGATTGAGCCAAATGACAAATATGCCCTTCGGGACCAAGCTTTGGCCTTCCTTAAGCAAGATCTGATGGACCGAGCTGACGGCAACCGCGCCAAACTTGCAAGGCTTTGCCCAAAGGGCTGTGAGGCCCTTGAGCGGGTTGAAGTGGCCCTGAAAGCCCATATAGCTGAGGTCGACCGTAAGGATATCAAAACGGCGGAAGCGCCAAACGGCTAACCTTTGATGCAGACTATTTTGAAAGGCGCTTCTTTAAGCGCCTTTTTTCTTACAGGTTTACTGCRCCMCCAATTGCTTCGACCAACTCACCTTCTAATATGCGTTGCAGCTGTAGTTTACAKAGTTTTTAGCGCTTCCGTGTTAGGTAAAGCCATGCCAGCAGGGAGGCAAGCACAGCAGTGCCGCTGATTACCGGCCCATTATCAACCAGCGCGTATAGCGGCGCCGCAGTGGCAGCCCCAGCAAATAGTGAAATGGCAAGCGGTACTATGCAGCAGATACCTAAGGTGGCCATAACGCCTGCAGCACTGGATTTCACTAAGGTGCGGATGGTAGAAGGGGCTTCGCTATGACTTCCTTTGTCGCCAAGTTGGTCGAAAAATTTTGAATGCGGGTCTATGCCTGTTAGAGAAAGCCGGATTGTTTTTGCATTGACATCACGGTCAATTTCCCAAGTTACACCGCTGCAGCATTGCCGTTCAAATATCACGAGATCGTCTAACTTCTGGCTCAAATCATCGGAAAAATTGAATATCCAAGCGCGTCCGTCCGGGAGGGTCTCCGTCTGTTTCACATGGGGCAACAGATCGCGTCGAAAAAAATCTAGTCGAGACTGTTTATCAGTTGGGGGCAGGGAGCAGATATCGTCGTCTATCACTGGCTTGGGTATTGGAACGCTGCAAGAATTTGTGCAGCCGCAACTTGCGGCGTTGTTTCCTGAGATAAGCTGGGTCATTTTCGTTTCCTGATTTGCTAATATCAGGGCAGTTTGCTTTATGAAGTGCACTTTAGGTCAAGGGCTTATTTCGTTTTATGGTTTTCCACCGGTGGAAGGCAATGCCAGCCCACAAAAATTCAACGACCGCAAATGGCCAGGATTGAATTGCCACAGCATAGCCTGAGGATGAGAGGCAGGCGGCGGAAAAGAAAAGTACATACACTGGTGATCGTTTTTCCAGGGCGTAAAATAGCATCATCAAGGACACCGATAGCGTTCCGTATATTTCGATTGCTGACACGAGATATTTCTCCCTATTAAGCCATACGTCAGGATATTAGATATTGGCGGCTTGTTGCTGTTCAAGGGCTGCAGTTCCGCATTCTTCCATTGTATTACAGCCGCAAGAAGCGATCATCCCGAGCAAAGCCTTGGTTTTTTCAAGGCGTCTAATTTCCTTACTAATTTCAATAATCTTACCATCTGCGGCCTCTTGCAATAATTTTGGTGGGCGCTCTTGCGAGCGCAGCGAAACGGACAGTTGCTGAATCTCTTTTATTGTAAACCCCGCCTCCTTGGCGAGCAGGACAAAGCCCAGTTTTTTCATCCACCTTTCATCATATACTCGCCGGCCATTCACTCGAAACGGTTTAGGAACCAGCCCGAGGCTTTCGTAATAACGAATGGCGGACGCTGCCAGACCTGTGCTCGCTGCGACTTTTCCTATGGTAAACTGGTACATTTCTTTGCTCGTAAAAAAGGGTGATCAGCATGAAAAATTGATCACTGAAGTTAAAAGTAAAGTCCTGCAATCATGAGTTCAAGGTGCATTGGACTGGCTACAAAGAAGCATACCAGTTAAAGCCGACTTTAAGTCAAGCCAATAATGACGATGTGGAACAGAAACCTGTCGACTACCCATCTAGCGCTTTACAGGCCTGCTAAAGGTAGTCGACGATTGTTTACCTAAATAGGATCAAAAAAAGCCAGGRTAGTCGGCYGCGATAAAGGCATARATYACCCAAGCMGCCARRTTYTGKCGCARKGCKTCMGGRTCRACTTTRTCMARMGTRTCGTCCGCAGTRTGRTGYAGRTCGAARTATTYRGTWCCGTCTTGCTTCARRTCRATCACAGGCATSCCGATACGGCCCATTTGGCCTACATCAGGGCCCCCACCTGCCTTGGCCTCGTGACGAACTATGCCGAGGGGGCCCATCAGTTTAGCCATGGCGTCAATCACATGCAGGGATGCTGGCCGAACGTTTGATGCAAGTGCATAAATTTTGCCCGCTCCAAAATCAGATTCAGCCCCCATCATGTGACGGGTTAGCTCGCCTTTATGGGCTTYGGCGTASGCGCGAGCGCCGTAAAGRCCAATTTCTTCAGCAGCATAGAGCACCACGCGTATAGTTTTTAGGGGTCGCCTTGGYGCCATGCGGCGGATCAAATCGGCAGCCGCCATTGTGATAGCAACGCCAGCACCGTCGWCGATCGCGCCCGTGCCCAGATCCCAACTATCGAGRTGGGAGCCAAGTAGGATCACGTCCTCTTTCAAAGAACTACCAGTAATTTCGGCAATCACATTGGCCGTTTCTACAAGGCCGTGGTCAATTGTTTGAATATCCAAGTGGAATGTAACCGGCTTGCCGCGGGAAATTATACGCTCAAGCTGATCGGCATCAGGGTTGGAAAGGGCGGCGGCTGCAATTTTCGCAACATCCTTTGTATAATTAACGCCGCCCGTATGAGCCACCCGGTGATTATCGGTTCCAATAGAGCGGATAACAATAGCCAATGCGCCCTTTTTTGCCGCTTCACTCGCGCCGCGACCACGCGCCTGGACGGCAGGGCCGTAACCGGATCCATCAATAGACCGCTTCATGCGGTTGGAAATAAAGACAATTTTGCCTTTAACCGACGCACTGTCCGCAGCAACTAAATCTGCGAGTGATGCAAAGTGGGCAATCTCCGCTGTGACGCCGCCTTTAGGTGTTGCGGCCGACCCGCCAAGCGCCGTCACAACAAGGGGCTGGCCAAAGGGCGAGATTACGGCTGCACTTTCAGAGATGCGTTCCCAGTAAGGGACGGTTACTGGTTCAGTATAAACTTTATCGAAGCCCATAGCTTTGAATTTTGCTACGGCCCAGTCRATGGCGGCACGCTCYTTGGGGCTGCCAGCAACACGAGGGCCAACCTCAGTTGTCAGAGATTCGAGTAAYTCGTATGCGCTRTTATCTTCAAGGGCGGCGTCGCGTAATGCTTTAGCAATTTCTAAAGTGTCTTTCAGAAGCAGCGGTTGCTCGTCAATCGCSCTAGAYGCGCCAGAGAGCAAWACTASGCTACACARTGCAGCCTTGAAAGAGTGTGCCAATGTCATCGTATGTCCCCATATGTTTTCAGATGAAACTAAGTTCAGTCTCGGACGTTAGATAGTTTCCATCCAGAGGGCAAGATCTTCAAGGGCGCGTTTGCTTTTCGCTGGTTTACGCTCCTTTTTCTTCATTTTTCCCTCAATTGGTGGGAATAATCCGAAGTTGCAGTTCATCGGCTGGAATGTCTTTGCATCCGCACCGCCGGTAATATGCTCAATGAGGGCACCAAAGGCTGTTGTAGCTGGTGGCGTTTCCGTTTCTTTACCGAGGCGCTCATTGGCGGCCATCAAACCCGTGATCAGGCCCATGGCGGCGCTTTCAACATAGCCTTCAACCCCCATGATTTGTCCAGCAAAGCGCAAACTTGTGCGGGCTTTGAGTTGGAGTTGTTCATTTAATAATTTGGGTGAATTGAGCCGTATTATTGGCAATTCAGCTGACGCGAAAAGTTATCATGAACAGGCGTTGGCTATCAGGAAAAGAGTTCAGGAT
>JAESRJ010000226.1 GCA_016764715.1 Kordiimonadaceae bacterium
TACTGGTAATGATTTTGCCTTCCATTATAGGCGCACCGGACGTGCCCAACCAAACATGGGCGTCTCCATTGCTCAGCTGGTTATAGACGCGCGCAACAGGCTTTTCGACAAATTCGTACCGCAGGTCCAAGGTATCAAAAACGGCGTAGGCCAAATTAATGAAGGCCCCTGCGGGCTTGCCGTTCTTAGTATGGGTGTAGGGCGGGAAATCTATATAAACCAGCTTCACAGGCTGCAATTCAGGTGCGGCCAACAACGCTTTCTGCAAGGCTTCTGGCAAGACAAAAGCGGGCTGATCTGCCCCGATAGGTGCAGCGCCGTGCTCACCAGGTGCCGCCTGGTCCGCGGCTTCTGACTGCTCACTATAAATGTAAGGGYCGCCAGCAAATGACAGCGCTGAAGCAGGCACTGATATCGTCAGCCCCACGGCGCAGGCACAAGCTATCACTGCCCGTACCCAGCTGTTTTCATGCCAATCACTTTTGCTATGGTTGCGCATACGCCCCTGTTTTCACTTTCCGTTCAGTCAACTCTGTCATCCAAGTTAGGGGGCTGCAACCTTTTCTTGTAATCTCGCCGTAATGCGCCTTGACGCCGCGCTYAACCGATCAAGCAACAGGTCCTTTTGCTCTGCCTGCTTGGAAACAAGCATCGTGGCAGGTGTCACACTAACTGTCACAGAAAGGACCCCGTCCATTCCTAATTGTGCGATAGCAARMTCGGCCGGCGCTTTATAGTCTAACACAAAGGGTGCRCGGCCCGCCGTCAGCATTCGAAACGCCGAAATATGGCTAGGCGATGCTATGGTTTTAACGCCTGATTTACGCGCCTTAAGTCGCCCCAGAAACCCGGCGTAGCGGTACCCGATGAGCGTAATTAAGGATACGTTCTTGAGGGCACTTGGCTCCGGCGGAGGCATGCCCTGCAGCCCATATATATTCACCCGAAGGTCACCATAAAGGCTTGGTTCTACAGGGACACCAAGCCTCAGAAACTCTGACTGGCGCGCGCCCAACCAGACTTGAATGGTGGACGATTTTCTCGCAATATTGGTATATAACCGCCCAACTGGTACCTGCACAAAAGCATAGCTTAAACCTGCTTCAGCCATCAATTCCTTAGTTAGGGTGATCCATAGCCCCACGGCTTCACCGTTTTTGCGTGACATATTTGGCGGGGACCKAAAATACCCAAYTCCTACGGGCTCACGGATGGCCCCTTCTTTAGCCGTACTCGCAGCTTCGGCGCTGGGTTGCTGCCCGGTACTGSTTACAGAAATCGCCAGCACACCACTGCATAGACAGAGGAACGCGGCCCCCAGTCGCCATTTTCTTAGCCMATRTTTTCGAAGCARTTTCARCATKRTTYGCGGSYCTTGCGGCCYCCTTWAAAATGCCCCCGCATTCAGGTTACGGTTCTGATCCGTGTTCTTGTTCGCGTGCTACAATGCGCCGCGATGCCGCCTGCAAACGGTCAAGCAACAAGTCTTTTTGCTCGGCTTGTTTGGAAACAAGCATCCCTGCAGGGCCCGCGCTAACTAGTGAGGACAGTGCGCCGCTGATCCCCAGTTTCGCCATAGCAAGTTCAGCAGGGGCCTTATAATCTAACACATAAGGYGCACGCCCAGCCTTTAGCATGCGAAACGCAGAAAGATGACTTGTAGTAGATATAGTTTTAACGCCCGCGTTTCGTGCCTTGAGCTGCTCTAGATACCCGGCATACCGGTACCCGGTAAGCGTAATTAGGGAAACATTCTTAAGGGTCTTCGGGTCTGGCGGCTGCAGGCCTTGCCGGCCGTATAAGTTCATGCGAATTTCGCCAAAAATGCTTGGCGCGATCGGAACACCTAGCCGTAAAAACGCTGGCTGCGGCCCTCCAATCCAAACCTGAATAACAGACGATTTCCCCTGAAGATTATTATACAATCGCCCAATCGGGATCTGCACAAAAACATAGGTCAGTTCTGCTTCTGCCATCAGCTTTTCTGCGGCGTCGATCCATGACCCCACAGGTTTACCGCCCTCCAGTGACATGCGTGGTGGGAATTTGAAATACGCAATGCCGACAGGTTCGCGAATGACAGTATCGGGGGGGCTTGTTGGCTCACTAGTTTGCGTTTTCTGTGCAACAGCTGCCTTAGCGTATGTTGTCGCTCCAACGCTCGCCATCAGACCCAAAAAAACCACCTGCAGCATGCGCATTGCCGCTTCTAGCATCGATGACTTTCTTCTTCGTAACACTAGCGCTTCTTTCTTCTCCGTACCGCTCCCCGCTTTTAGGTATTGATCTTATTTTCCCGCCGCCTCTGCTTTCTCCGCTGTAACATTGYTTCTCCGGGCCAAAATGCGGGCTGCCGCCGCCTCTAACCGGCTATGCAGTAAATCTGCCGCCGGGRTTTTTCTCGAAACCATCAGATGCAGGTTCCAGGTATCCACATGGGTGATTTCYAAATTCTGTGCACCCAGTTCGGCAAGCACATCGCTGGACGGTTTGGCATAATCAAGCACATAGGTTGCACGGCCCGCCAGCAAAAGCTGGAAGGCCGCCTTGTGATTAGGGGTCGGCACCAGCACAACGCCTTTTTCGCTCGCCGCTAGCTGGTCGCGGTAGCCATTATACGTATGGCCGTAAACGGTAATGACAGGCACATTTTCCAGCGCGCCAATAGCGGGCGGCCTGTTGCCCACGCGGCCATAAAGATTCARCACTAATTTATTTAAGGTAGAGGGCACAACTGCCAGCCCATCTTTCTTCAGGCTACCAAAAAACATGTGCAGTGCAGTGCTGGTGGCCGCAACATCGACATAGCGTTTCCCGGCAGGTACTGGAATAAATCTATACGTCAGCCCGGCTTCCTGCATCAATTCTGCCGTAGCCTCAAGTAATTCGCCCGTCGGCTTGCCGTTCAGCGTCATCATCAAGGGGGGTAATTCTATATAGCCAACGCCTACCGGCTGCTGGATTTGAGGCTGATCACCGCGTGCCGTTTCGGCCTTTACTGGCAAAGTGGAGACCGCTTGCACCAACGAATATACTGATGAATACACAGGCCCGGGTTCCGCAGATGCGAAGGCCGCTTTGGGTTGCAGCAACGCAGCACCAAGAACACTGCCCAAAAGGGTGACTAAAAACACGCGCATAAATTGCGCCCTAAAAACAAAGAACCGGGGGGTATTCCAACCAGACAAAAGCCACTCTTTTCACTTGAACTATACAGGCCCATAATAGGCAACATTTCTTAGTAATGCCTTAATGGTTCCCATATGGTTAACCGTTTGTTTTATCTTTGACTTTCATCAATTTTGTGTCGCGCCCGGATCTTTGCCGCGCCGCGCTACAATGCGTTTGGAGGCCTCAGCTAACACCTTGCGCAGCGCTTCAGCTTGCGGCGCTTTCTTTGATACCCACAGCGCTGTTTGCCATTCCTTCACGGACGTAACTTCCAGATCGTACATCTGCAATTTTTTGAGCGTCACGCCCGCCGGATCCTGATAATCCAGCACATACGGTGCACGGCCCGCCTGAAGCATTCGAAACCCGGATATATGGCTGGGCGTAGACAAGACGGTCACATTAGCGTTTCGCGTCTCCAAGCTTTGAAGCAATGCGCCAAATTTATAGCCCGTCATCGTAATCAACGTTACATTCTGAAGCGCGCCGAATGCTGGTGGCTTGTTACCTTTCAAGCCGTACAGACTTAGGCGAGTTAGATCAAACAACGTGGGTTCTATTTGCAGCCCGACCTCCAGAAAATGCGCACTTACCATGCCGGGCCACACRTGAACCACGTCTGACCGCTCACGCAAGTTTGCATAAAGGCGGCCAACTGGCACCCGGACAAAAACATAGGGCATCTTTGCTTCGGCCATAATTTCTTCGGTTATGTCGATAAACAACCCAGTAGGTTTACCGTCCTTAAAAGTTAGGCGCGGCGGGAATTCATAAACTGCAATTCCGATAGGCGGATCCGCATAAAGCCGCTCCGTATGGTCCGAGGCATGTAAAGGGAAACTGGTAGCTGCAATATACACAAGAAAACCAGCCACTAGCTCCCGCAAGGAACGGCTAAAGCCAGAGAGTTTTTTACCTATCAAAAACAAGAAAGCCTACTTCCGTTTGGTCAATACTGTATCAGGTATTGAGCGCGGGCCGAGCGAAGTGAAGCATGATAATAGCCTGATAGCCTTAGCATCGCCTTAACGGAAGGCCYTSCACTTTGAGCRGGAATGCCAGCGCGCGGCCTACTCTCTTTTTAGCCGGTCTTCTTTGGTTTCACTGCGRGCGACAATGCGCCGRGAAGCTGCTTCCAGTAGGGTATGGAGCACTTGCGGTTCCGGCCCGCGCTTTGAGACAAGCAAATAGGAACGCGTGGTATATATTGCCTTCGACGTTAAGTCGTCCAGCTTCAAATTCCGCGCGGCTGCAACAGCTGGGTTTTTATAGTCCAACACATAGGGGCCGCGCCCCGCCAAAAGCATGCGAAATGCGGCTTGGTGCGTCGGTGTGGACAGGATTGTTATGTTGCGATTTGTCACCTGCAATTTGGCTAAATGGCCGCTGTAACGGTACCCGGTAACAGTGATCACCACGGTGTTTTGCAAAGCATCAAAATCTGGCAACGGCTTTCCGCGCAACCCAAAAAGCATTAGTTCTGACGTCAGGAATACACTGGGCTTCACCGCTAAGACTTCGTGAACATATTGCCCCGTAAGCACGCCTATCCATGCATGCAGCTTGGTGGAACTGGCCGCCAAATTCCCGTAAATACGGCCAACAGGTATTTCCACAAATTGGTAGCGAAGCCCCGCTTCGATGAGTATCCCCTCTGCCAGCGCGATGGTAACGCCACTTGGTTTGCCATTTTTTGTGAACATGCGCGGCGGAAAGTTGAAATATCCGACCATCACTGGTTCAGTAATTTTCTGCTCGGCCRGTGCTGCCGAAATTGAAGGCTGATACGCCCCCGCACCCTTGGTTCCAAACGCATCTTGCGGSATAYTTGGGCGTGCAGCTTCCAGCGCATATTGCTGKGCCAAAGCTGCGCCGGTGATTGGAGTGGCCCCCGCAGGGAACTGCTGAAAGAAGATGGGTGCTAAAAACGCGGTAAGAAGCGAGGCCAGCCGCAAAAACGAGTTATTTCTAGCGTTGTGAAAACCGTCTATAAGTGCCACCTTCAGCGATAACTTYCAGCCCGCCTTGGTTATAACACTCAATTTCTTAGCACACCCTTAACGCGGCAAATGAAACCTTATCGCCAAAGTACAATTGATGGCGTAACTCACTTTTTCGCGGTTGGTCGTGCTAGTATCCGTTTGGCAGCGCTCTCTAATTTGCTGACAAGTATTGAAGCGTTGGGCGCATCATTAGAGACCATCATAAAAGCTTCCCAGCTCTGAACAGGTGTCACCTCAAGTTCGCCAATATTCAGACCTGCAACCGCATTTAACATTTGGCCGTGATACTCCAGAACATAGGGCGCACGGCCTGCCTTCAGCATCCGAAAAGCACTCACATGATTGTTGGCGTGCAATATAATCAAACTAGGATGAGYTTTTTGCAAACGGTCCAGCATGCCGCCGTACCGAAACCCGACAACGGCGATCAAGGGCCGATCACCCAACTGGTCAGCAGCGGGTGGCTTGTTCCCTGGCATACCGTACAAATTCAGACTTATCGAACCGTATAAATTGGGCCTGATCGGGATGCCCATATCGGTGAAGGTCTTGGTTAGTACGSCCATCCACAACTGCAAGCGGCCTGTGTGTTTTATTTCATTATAGAGGCGCCCAATGGGCATAACCGAATAGTTAACTGYCAGCCCGGCCTCAGCAAAAAGTTCACGCGTGATGTCCGCATACGTTCCTGCGGGGTTGCCGTTTTCCGTATAAAATCGAGGCGGGAAATTATAGTAGCCGAATTGTATAACCGCTGGGTCCGCAGCATCAGGGCTGGGTTGTCCCTGTGCAGTGGCCGCCCTAGACACAGCCGCGAGCCCCAGTAGCAACACGGCACCAAGCAACAATCGCTGCAAGGCTGCAATACAGGAAAAACCATTTACTTTTTTACAATAGTTCACTTTTTTAGCCGTCTTTACAGTCACTATCATCAACGTACCACTTAAGGGGTTAGCATGCGCTTAACAGGNTAGGATACAAGGAATTTCCACCGCGCCCTCTTCGATAAAAACAGCGAAGCAGTATCTTTGAAAAATTTACAGTGAAGCGGCTACCGTTTCTGCCGGCTCAAAAGTAAGGGCAGGCCGCGCACCGTCACCCCTTAYTTTTGAGCCGGTAAGCCAGCTGAGCAAATTCCGGCTGTAACTTGCAACAAAGTGGCTTTAGGTAACCGGCGATAGAACAGGGTCATTTATCGACCAACACGGTTTGCCGCTGTGTGATAATACGGTGCGATGCCGCTTCTAACCGCTGCAACAGCACATCTGAATGAGGCGCATTCTTCGACACAAACAAAAAAACCTCCCAATTCTGAACTGAGGTAACCTCAAGGCCCTTTATGTTCAGTTTCCGCAATGCCATTGAGGCTTGCAGCTGATAATCCATAATATAGGGTGCCCGTCCCGCTGCCAGCATTCTAAAGGCGCTTTCATGATTATTCGCATAGAGGATTACTAAATCTGGATGTTTTTTCTTCAGTTGATCAAGTTTGCCGCCATACGAATACCCMACGACAGCAATCAGGGGGTGCGCCCCGAGGTCGTCAARTGTTGGCGGTTTATTGCCGGAAAGGCCGTATAAGTTCAAGCGAAGGGTTCGRTACAAATTGGGTTTGACGGGGTTACCCATACCAAGGAAATACGGCGTTTCAACGGCCATCCACAATTGCAGGCGGTCAGTGTTATTAACTTGGCTATAAAGGCGTCCCACTGGCATAACCATATAATTGACGCTCAGGCCTGCTTCARAAAAATGCTCCCGCGTAATATTGAAAGATGTTCCTGTAGGCTTACCGTTTTCCGTATAAAACCCCGGTGGGGAATTATAAAAGCCGAAGTRTACCTTACCGAGATCTGCGCTCTCACCTTGCCCTGTATGCTGAGCAGAAACCGTAAATGGTAAAGTCGTCAGCGCAACCCCAATTAGGGCACAACGCGCTAATAGCTGCAAGACAACCAGATTGAGAATACCGTTTATCTTTATGTTAACCTCCGCGTTTTTCGCCGTGTTTAGGCACGCTGCCCTTGTTATACTTGGTAAGACGTTAGCGGGCGCTTAATAGGGTAGAAAAAACAAGCTACGTCAGCCAACTATCCCCCATAGTTTCAGCCCGTTGACRCGGCACTAAAAGCTGGAATACAGGGACCTGAAAACAAGCCTGAATGTCATCGGGGCTTAAGGACGCTCGGCGCACCCTAANGGTCCATATTTGCTAGTTGCCGTGCCAGCYAAGGGTTGGCGCTACGGCGTATTTGCTAGCCGATCACTCGTCAACGGATACAGCGTTGCGCCGCGCGAGAATACGCTGGGACGCAGCCTCCAATCGTTTCAACAGCAAGTCAGCATGCGGCGTGTTGTTCGATACATAAATGTTATATTGCCAATCTGCGATACTTGTGGTGACCATGTTACCAATGCCTATTTCATTGGCAATCAATAACCCCGAAGCATGGTAATTGAGCAGGTACGGAGCGCGCCCGGCCTTAAGCATTCTGTAAGCTTGGCGTTGCCCGGGTGCGGCCAACACAACCATGTTTGGCAGACGCCGTTTCAACTGACCAAGCATCCCATCATAATTCAAACCCAAAATTGTAATAAGCGCCCTGCTTTGAAAYTGGTCAAATTTTGGCGGCTCMGTGCCCGCAAGGGCCATTAGGTCCAGCTGCAATTTGCCAAACGTGCTGGGCTCAACGGCAGTACCAAGCCTGAGGACCTTTTCAACACCAATGGAAAGCCAGATATCGATCAAGCTTTCTTTACGAGCAATTTCTGCATAAATACGGTTGGCGTGCATAAAAAGATGGCTATATGACAGCCCAGCCTCAGCCATCAGCTCGCGTTCCAATTCAACATTACTGCCTGAGGGAATGCCGTCCTTAAGATAAGACATTGGCGCAAAATTATAGGCACCGATGCGCACAGGCTCCACTATCTCTTGTTTAGCGGAACTCGACCCCAAGCTCGGCCCGACGCAGGTGAACAGCAACACAGGGCCAAGCGCGAACAGGATAATACGGCGCAGAGAATAGACTAGAATACAGCCAAGCGTTCCGTAGTGGGGCTGAAAGAAACYGGCGCACGAGCTGTCGGTTCTCATTTTTTCACGGCTGCATGATTACGCGCTGCGATGCGTTTTGCTGCGGCTTCAAGCCGGGCGTGCAACAAGGCGGCGTTTGGTGCATTGCGAGAAACAAACAGGTAGTTTAGCCATTCGTATACGGGCGTTACCTCCATATTTACAACACCTTGCGACACTGCGATCGGCGCTGTCTCTGCGTAATAGTTAAATAGATAGCGTGCCCGACCAGCCTTCAGCATGCGGAACGCGCTTTTTCGGTTTGGCGCGGTCACTAAATTCATATCCGGCCATCCCGATTTGAGTTTGTTGAAATACCCACCGTAGGTAAATCCGAGGATTATAATTAGGTTTTGGGCTTTCAAGTCTGCAAATGCTGGCGGCTTGTTCCCTGCAAGGCCAATTAAGCCTAGCCTCAACGGGCCAAAAATACTGGGCTTAACTGGCATGGCCAAGGGCCGTACCCGGGCAATATCAATAGAAATCCACGCGTGGACAAGGCTCTGTTTTGATTTAAGTTCATTGTAAATTCTGCTCGTTGTGAAGAACCGAAATTCATACTTTAAGCCAGCTTCTTCAAACAAGGCGCGCTGCAACACAATGTTGCTCCCTTTTACGGCACCGTCATCTAAGTAGGACTTTGGCGGAAAATGATAAGTAGCCACCCGGACAGGTTCCCATATCTGGCCAGCTGCTGCCGTTTGAGCTGCCGCACCGCTGCCGCCCCAAAAGGCAAAAACTGTTGCAAAACCAGCTATGCCTACACGAACAGCCCTTTGAAATTTATGCCCGATCCACCAGTACAAAAATACCCTTTCAACCCAGCCAACCTAGAGGCTGTTAAAACTGAGCGTAGCGGCATTGATTTATTATTTCCTTAAAAGCGCTGCGTTTTTCCGCGCTAATATGCGCCTCGACGCAGCTTCAAGCCGGGCATGCAGGTCTGTAGCCCCGTGTACCCTGCGCGACACATACATGTGCACTTGTTTTGCGTATATTTCGCGGTAGGGCAAAGGCTGGACCTGCCGTTCAGCACGCGCCGCGTCTGTGTATTTCTGGTAATCAAGCAAATAGGGTGCCCGACCCGCCATCAACATTTTCAGCGCCGTAGAATGCTTTGAGGTGGCGAGCAGCACGACACCGCGCTTTGCCTTTAGTTCCGCAAGCAAGCCTGAATATTTATACCCCSTGATTAMGMCAACGGCCGTGTCGTGAAGGCCAGAGAGGTGCGGCAGCACAGTGCCCCGCAGACTGTATAGGTTGAGCCGCAGCACGGGAAAAATACTGGGGTCAACCTTTAGGCCGGTATCTGCAGCCTTTGACACCGGCATGCCTATCCACGCGGTGATGGTCCCGGTGTTTGCTCTGGTTTCGTGGTAAATACGGCCGACAGGCATCAATATATGGTCAAACGTAAGGCCCGCTTCTAGCGCCAATTCTCGTTGGCGATCAATATAGAAACCTTGCGCTTTCCCATCTTTTAAGTACGAGTTTGGCGGCGAGTTCAAATAGGGAATTTTGACAACACCTGTAAATTTTTCGCCGTCGCTGACAGCGTCTTCGGCACGAAGCTGTCCCTGCATTAAAAACGTGAGCAATATACCAACGACTGCGTGCAAGAAGGCCGTTCTTACGTCACAAGCAGTACGACCTGCCGGAGAGCTTCCTGCACGCATGATTAAAGGCCTCAGTTCCAACAGGATTTGGTGCATGACATGGCATAGTCTAAAACATATGCGTTAGCTTTTTCTTAAAGATTTCGGGGGCTAGATGTGCCCCTACCGCTAAGCGCTTGGGTGCCCAGGCCCTGCACTAGCGTATGGCTTTGGCTGCCGCTCGGCGCGCCAAAATCCGCTTTGACGCCTGGTTTAACCTCTCCACCAGTTCTTCGGCTTGTGCGTGGTCTTTCGATATAAATAGACAAATCGGTTTCGTGTATATTTCCGTGGTGCTCAGCTCAGCAATGCCCATTTTTGCGGCGTAATGAAGTGCAGGTGCTAGATAATCAATGAAATAGGGCGCTC
>JAESRJ010000066.1 GCA_016764715.1 Kordiimonadaceae bacterium
CAGAATTCTACGTATGGAGACCGCCCTGGCCGATCCTGAAGTGCGTGCTTCTGAGGCCGTTCTGAAGACCATTCTTCATGATGATTTCACTGAGATCGGTAAATCAGGGAAAGTATATTCCCGCGGCAATATCATTGCGGCGCTGATAGCAGAAACACCCCTACCGCCATACGACATAGAAAATTTTACCGTCACCAGTCTCAGCGAATCCACCGCGCTTGCTACTTACACCATCCCTGCCGCCAAAGGCCGCACTGCTTCGATCAGAAGCTCGGTTTGGCTAATGGAAGAAGGCATCTGGTTGCTAAGGTTCCATCAGGGCACCCCCACCACCTAGCCCTCACATAAGAGGGCGCTGCTCACACTTGCCGCATTAAGTGATACCTACCCGAACCTGAAGCCGAACAGAAACCTTACCAGCTACAACTTCTTCTGCGGCGGGCGCTAGGCCGTCTTTGCTTTCTTTCGAGGGTGTAGCTCGCCCGTTTCGGCCCAGCATTTAAATTCTTCCAACACTTTGGGCAAAATAGCCCTCAACACAAGGGACATGACGGGTGCGAGCGGTAGCGCCCACCACCTGAGCTGAGAGGTTGGGCTCATCGTCAGCTTGCTGCGCTGCGAGCCGAGCGGAACCACGGTCCAGCGGTTGCCAGCAAACTTCACAATTGCTGGCCGGCCCCCGATTAGTTCATATTCAAGCGTCATGGTCTGAGGGTCGTACTTGGTTAAATGCTCAGTCAGTTTTTTCTTGCCCTGCACACAAACGCGTTGACCGCCGACACCAACCTCGCCTTCCATATAGGAGCTGTCGAGAAAGCTTGTCCACAGGCCGGTATCACCGAATTTTTCACCAACAGCGACCCACGCACGCTCCGCAGGGATATCGAGTTCGATTTGAAATATCGTTGTCATTTTTCTTACTTTCTATTGTAGGGATTTTATTGCTGCATTTGCCGCTGCGGCGCCGTTTCGGAATACGCTGCTAGCATTGCGGCCAGTACGCAGGCTTTCTAGACCAGGCCCTCAAAAAGGAGCCAACGGACTGCAATCATTGCTGTAATCACAATCAGAACCGCGGTTGCGCCGTAATCCTTCTTTACTGCAGCTCGTGCTGCGACGGTCAGAAACGGCCCACCGACCAGAAGGAGGGCGGGCAAAAAATATTGGATGTAGACTAAATAAATGGCTGCCACCTGCAACGCCCCAATCACGTAAACCCATTTGTGGTCGAAACCGAGTTTCTGGGCGGCCTCTCTTTCCTTTCCCACAGTTTGTGAACACTGCTGCCTGTCAAAAACACCATCAAAGCCCAATCGAATAGTAATCCCCAATCCATATCGTCAGTCCCGGTTTTCCGTCATTTTTGAAATGTAACGAGTGCCTATAATTATGTAACAAACGTTACATCTGGTGTGTAACAACCGTTACATGGTAAAGCAAGTAAAATCACCCACTGTTTGGAATGACTGCTATGGAAAAGATCGAACCTGTTAAAAACCGGCTGTTTCAATCGGCGACATTACTATTTGCTGAAAAGGGGTTTGATGGCGTTTCCGTACGAGAGATTTGTAAGCATGCCGRMACCAGCATGAATATGATCCACCACTATTTTGACAGCAAAGAAGGCTTGTTTAATGCCATCGTTGCGTCCTTCACCGAGAAAGTTTTTGCCTTCCCGTTACGCTTGCTTGAAAAGGACGTTGCAACCAAGGAAGAGTTTGTTTCGCGCTTCGAGCTTTTCTTTGAAGAATTGCTTACAGCCCTTATTGAGCAACGAAGTGTGCTCCACGTGATCAAACGGCACGACATTGAGGCGTCGGCAATGACGGAACTCTACCGAAAATTCGTGGTTTTCCTCAAAAACTCTCAGGAAAAAGGGTTTATGCAAAGTCATATTGAGCCAGAGCTTATCAGCGGTTTCGTGATGGAACGGCTGGCGACCCAGGTGCTTTACACTGCTCAGTTCGCGAGCCAATCAGACTATGATATTGTAGAGAATACGGACTACCGAGCCAAATGGACGCGGTCAAACCTCAACCTTTTCCTGTACGGACTGGTGAAGCAATAAGACACTCGCTTCGCGCTTTGGCCTGCCTACTGTGCCGGCTTTTAATGTTTGGACAGGATCGTGTTCTACCTGTATAGGTTACATCCAAACTTCAACAACATTGGGCATTTACGGCCCACCCTCACATGACAAATGACGAATGGAACGCATCGGATGATGCGCTCGACATGCTGGTAAGCCTCAAAGAAGCTCTATCAGCAGAAGCCTATGCTTCTATTCAACCCACCCTTCATAGCTACATGTTAGCCTGCTGCGAAAAAATATCACATTTGTTGCCCCAAACCGAAATCCAACTCGGGCTAGATGCGGCGCGCAGGTACTTAATGGGAGACCTCGACAAAAATGTCCTTCGCTGGCTTGATTGGTATGTCGAGGCTGAGTGTTTCATGTTGGATTATAGTAGCGACAGCGATGATGCTCGAGAACTGGTTTCACGGGTGAAGGAGCTGGCCAGCATTCCACATGATCAAGCGGTGAGTCGTCTGAAGCGTGCTGCCTACTTTGCAAGTAGCGCGATAACGGGAAACATACCAAGCCAACGCCGGTGGTCAAAACATGGGCCGTTTCTTTGCCCTACTTTATTGAAGAAATTTCTTCCCGAACCTTTTGATCCAGACAGATTGGCAAAGGCAACGCCGCAGCCACTCATGACAAACCAGGAATGGACAGAATGCCGCGACATATTACTCATGTTTGCGAACTTGCGACGCCTGCCTGCTGAAAAGTACCGAGTGCTGGAGCTGCGCAAGACTATACACCAATACCTGTTGGCCTCTTGCGACAAGCATATGGAGCTATTGCATGGCCCCATGATGCAGCAGGCGCTGATGGCGGCCCGGCAACATCTGGAAAATCCAATCAGTTACAAAAAACTACATGCGCTTTGGGATTATGCCTTCGATGAAATCGACGAGCACGATTCAGAGGCAGCTACAGAAGAATCGATGGTGCAATATCAGGCACAGGAGCTAGCGCTTGCCGCAATACAAGGCCGTTGGCCTAGCTATCGTGTATCAGGCGGGTCTGAGCTATGTTGTCCGGACCTGCTTCGGGGGTTTCTCCCATCACCGTTTGATCACTAAAAAAAAGCCCGGCTAAAACCGGGCTTTTCTTAAATCATTGGTCCAGCATTCAGTCGCCAGAGACGATGCGCTCTACCAGCTGTTTGACGGTTGGTACGAAGCCGTTTGAATAGAACGGGTCTGAGCCAAAGCGGTAGGCGTTGTGACCAGCGAAAGCCATGTTGTCGTCGACCTTTTCAGTGTGGGCGACAGCTTCCAATGTTTTCTGGATGCAGAAGCTGCGCGGATCTGCAAGCTTGCCGGTTGAGTTTTTCTCATTCTCAGCCCAGCTAGAGAAACGGCATTGGCTCAAACAACCAACGCAGTCTTTCTGGTCTTTTCTAATCTCGGCGCATTTATCAGCTGTAACAAACACCAGCGTATCGCCCGGCGTTTTCATCGCTGTATCATAACCCGCCGCGATCCAATTGGTGGCTTTAGTGTAATCTTCACCGCGGACATTGTATTTCTTGCGGCCAACGGTGAGCACTGTATTAAACTCTTCGTCCCTGGTGGCACCAAAATCTACCTGACGGTCCGTACGGCCCAAAAGCTCATTGATGAAGCTATTCTTAATCGCGCTGGAGAAGAAACCGGTTGGGCTAAAGTTCTGCAACAATACGTCACCAGCCTTTAGGCTCATCAATTTCTTTTTCCAAGTCTCGGAAATAGGGCTTTCTTTGGTAAGCAGAGGCCGCGTGCCAAACTGGAATACGATAAGACCAAGTTCTTTATTATCGATCCAGTTCTTCCATTCTTTCAAATTCCAGACACCGCCCGCCATAATGATTGGCACATGATCAAGACCAAGCTTGCTCATGATGCTGCGCAGCTCACGTACGCGTGGGTACGGGTCTTGCGGCTTGGTTGGGTCTTCCGCGTTTGACAGGCCGTTATGGCCGCCCGCTAACCACGGGTCTTCGTAAACAACACCGCCGAGAAGATCAGCGGATTTTTTGTACGCGCGGCGCCACAGCAAGTTAAATGCGCGGCCACTGGATACAATAGGATAATAATTCACACCGTATTTGCTGGCTAGTTCGCCAAGCTTGAACGGCATACCGGCACCGCAGGTGATGCCGCTTACCATACCTTTGGTCTTCTCAAGAACGCCGTGCAAGATATCCTGCGCGCCGCCAAGTTCCCAAAGCATGTTGATGTTAATAAGACCTTCGCCTTTGGAAATTTCCCAGGCTTTGCGTACCTGATCAATCGTGCCTCTGATCGAAAAATTCACCATTTCGTGGTGGCGTTCTAGGCGTGTTTTACCGCTATATTCATGCGGAACAGTATTGCCGTGTTCGTCGTAACTGTCCGCCRTCACTGCAGAAATAGTACCTACCCCGCCTGTAGCTGCCCAAGCCCCGGTGCTCGCACCTGTGGAAATAGCCACGCCTTTACCACCTTCAATAAGGGGTAGTACGTCTTTTCCGTCAATACGAATTGAATTCAAACTAAAACTCATCAAGCTCTCCAAAACTTCCACACGCAGAGTAACCTAGACCATTTTCCCAAATAGTCGAAACCGCCGTAACTATAACGCACGGCGGTTTCAATTCAATTAAGCGTTTCTAACAGCGCTCATTAGTCTCTTCTTGGACCACGACGTGGGCCGCCACTAGGGCCAGCCTTYGGCGGTGCAGCATTCGGGTCTGTTTCGCCCGTTTCCTGATCCACAACACGCATAGACAGGCGCACTTTACCGCGGCCATCAATCTCAAGACRCTTCACGTAAACTTCGTCGCCTTCTTTAACAACGTCAGTAACTTTCTCAACGCGGTCTTCGACAAGCTCAGAAATATGCACAAGACCGTCACGGCTGCCCATGAAGTTAACAAAAGCACCGAAGTCCATGATGCGAACTACTTTACCTTTGTAGATCGTGCCAACTTCAGGCTCTGCAACGATATCGTTGATCATCGCWATAGCGGCYTCAATTTGTGAGCCGATAGAAGATGCGATCTTGATTGTGCCGTCGTCGTCRATGTTAACTTTGGCACCGGTTTCTTCAACAATGCCGCGGATCACTTTACCACCAGTACCGATAACTTCACGGATTTTGGCAACAGGGATCTGCATCGTTTCAATACGCGGCGCATGCTCAGACAGTTCTTCGCGCGCACCAGAGAGGCCTTTATTCATTTCTTCAAGAATATAGGCGCGCCCACGACTGGCTTGGTCAAGTGCAATTTCCATGATCTCTTTGGTGATACCAGTGATCTTGATATCCATCTGCAGAGCAGTGATACCAACGGATGTACCAGCCACTTTAAAGTCCATATCGCCCAGGTGATCTTCGTCACCGAGGATATCAGACAGGATGGCGTAGTCGTCGCCTTCTTTGATCAGGCCCATCGCGATACCAGAGACTGGGCGCGTAATCGGAACGCCAGCATCCATCATTGCRAGGGAAGMACCACAWACWGWCGCCATKGAAGAYGASCCGTTSGAYTCWGTRATCTCRGAMACAATACGGATYGTRTAWGGGAAGTCYTCMKYRGACGGCARKACAGCRCGCAMWGCRCGCCARGCSAGCTTWCCRTGACCAAYTTCRCGRCGRCYMGKRRMVMSMMKSMDRSHRGYTTCRCCRACWSARWAHGGWGGGAAGTTRTAGTGCAGCATGAAKTTYKWRMRRTMMRWMCCMKSRAKMTKATCVATSMKYTGYTCRTCKKYGCCKGTMCCMAGKGTGSYRRTMACCAGMSCCTGWGTYTCACCGCGKGTRAACAGCGCWGARCCGTGKGTGCGCGGCAAGATGCCCGCTTCAGAACGTACTTCGCGTACATCGTCAAGCGCACGGCCATCGATACGCTTGCCTGTTTTCAGCACGCTACCACGAACAATGTCGCTTTCCAGTTTCTTGGTCAGATCACCAACCATCTGATCGGTGAAAACGTCGCTTTCTTCAACCATTGAAGCWACAGCGTCAGCAATAGTTGCTTTCACTTCGCTGAGCTTGATAACACGGTCTTGCTTGGTGGTAATCTCGTATGCCGCACGCACACCAGCTTCACCCGCTTCAGCGATTGCGGCTGAAAGCGCAGTTGTGTCTGGGCCTTCAGGAAGCTCCCAAGGATCCTTAGCAGCGTCTTCAGCAAGGCTGATGATCATATCGATTACAGGCTGAAGCTCGTCATGACCAAAAGTCACAGCGCCGAGCATAATGTCTTCAGAAAGCTCTTTAGCTTCKGATTCTACCATCAATACAGCGTCGTGTGTGCCAGCAACAATCAGCTCAAGCTCGCTTTCCTTCACTTCTTCAAGTGTTGGGTTGAGGATATATTCGCCGTCCTTATAGCCAACTTTCGCACCAGCGATCGGGCCCATGAAAGGGAGACCAGAAAGTGTAATAGCAGCAGACGCGCCGATCATGGCAATAATATCGCTATCGTTTTCCATGTCGTAGCTAACAACAGTACAAATTACCTGCACTTCGTTTTTAAAGCCCTTTGGGAACAAAGGACGGATCGGACGATCGATCAAGCGGCAGATMAGAGTTTCTTTTTCACTTGGGCGGGCTTCGCGTTTGAAGAAGCCACCTGGGATCTTGCCTGCTGCATAGTATTTTTCTTGGTAGTTAACCGTCAGCGGGAAAAAGTCCTGCCCAGGCTTGACGGAGCGTTTACCAACAACAGTACAAAGTACTGTTGTATCGCCGTATGTCGCCATTACAGCGCCGCCAGCTTGGCGTGCTACATGACCAGTCTCTAAAACCAGGGTACGGCCACCCCATTGAATTTCTTTGCGATGTATATCAAACATTCTTTATTACCTTTCGCGAGCCAACAGCCTTAAGGTTTTCCTTGCTGCATGGCTCTGGCACATTCCAGACGAACATGCCCCGCATTATAAATTTACCCGGGCCCCTCATTGGACACCGAGAACGCCAGCTATTGCTGACACCTTCAAATAGTTTACCGAGGTGACAGGGCTCATAATTGCCCCGGTATTTCGCCCCGGAATCCAGAAAGGCCGGCCTAAGGAGGCCGACCTTCACTGAATGAGTATTACTTCCGGAGACCCAAGCGACCGATAAGCGTTGTATAACGCGCTAGATCTTTGGATTTCAGATAGTCGAGAAGCTTGCGGCGCAAGTTCACCATTTTGATAAGACCACGACGGGAATGGTTATCCTTTTTGTGCTCTTTAAAATGCTCGGTTAGCGTCACAATACGAGAAGTAAGGATGGCAGCTTGAACCTCTGGGGAACCAGTATCGCCTTCTTTAGTCGCGTATTCTTTAATCAACTCTTCTTTACGTTCGGCAGTGATCGACATCGATCTTCTCCTAATAAAATTTAAMCAATATTGAAGACCCGCAGGGGTTTGACCGTCATGTTGCCATCACCGTCAGGACTTGCTTCTGCGATCGCGAGCGGCATGCCGCCTGCAAGCAGAACCAAGGTTCCCTGCTTAGCTTTTGTGAGAGTGAGACTACGGCCAAATTTAATGGCTTTTGCCTCGTCTTCCGTAACGGCRAGCGCCGGGATGTCGTCTAGCGCCGTCGTGATAGGAAGTAGTTCCTCTAAAGCGCGCGCACTATGGCCCAACTCCTCCAGTTTTTCCAGCGAAATCGCCCGACTGAGGTCAAAGGGTCCAACGCGCAGGCGCCGTAGTTCTGTAATATGGCCGTATGTACCAAGGGCCAAGGCAATATCACGGCCAATGGAGCGCACGTAAGTGCCCTTTCCGCAGGTGACTTCGAAACTGCTGCTGCCTTTATCTATATCATGCGAAATCAGGCTAAGCTTATGAACTTGCACATTTCTTTTCTTCATTTCGGGCACTATGCCCTCACGCGCTAGCTTATAGGCGCGCTGTCCATCAATCTTAATCGCACTGTAAATAGGGGGTGTCTGCTCGATATCACCAGTGAAGCGCGCAAGCATGCCTTCTACTTGTTCATAGGTGGGGACCGAGCCGCCTGAATGGATGATTTCCCCTTCGGCATCGTCCGAATCGGTGGCCGTACCCCAGCAAACCGTAAAGGAATATTCTTTTGTGCTGTCTACAACAAACGGCATTGTCTTGGTGGCTTCGCCGAAACCGATGGGGAGTATGCCTGAGGCGAGCGGATCGAGCGTGCCTGCATGGCCAGCCTTTTGGGCGCCGAGTATGCGCTTGGCGATTGCAACGGCTCTGGAGCTGCTATAGCCCAGCCCTTTGTCGACGATTAGCCAACCATCTATCTTGTCACCTTTGCGTTTCCGCGCCAAATCAGTCGYCCTGATCTTCTGCGGCAGAAACTACGTCAGAATCTGTGCCCGAATCTGCCACAGACTCAGGCTCGTCGCTGGCGGCCAGGTCCTGCGCAACACGGGGATCACGAAGCAGCGCCTCAATATGGCTTGCTTCGTCAAAGCTCTCATCAAGTTTGAACTTGAGCTGCGGCGAAAATTTCAGATGAATTTTCTTATTCATTTCACCGCGAATATAGGCAGCATTTCTATTGAGCGCTTCAATCACAACATCGCTATTAATACCGCCAAGCGGCATCACAAAAATCGTCGCATTGCGGAAATCGGAACTCACGCGTACTTCTGAAACCGTGACAGAAACACCGGCAAGTTCAGTATCCTGAATATCACCGCGCGTTATCACCATCGAGATCGCATGACGCACATTTTCGCCAATACGCAACAGCCGAAGGTTCTGCGAGTTTGATCCTTTACCTCGACGAGATCTATCCATCAGTTTTACCTAAAAAGGGCAGAAACTGAGCGCCGCTTAAAGCGTGCGCTCAATCTGTTCCAGTTCGTACACTTCAAGAACATCACCAGCTTTAAAGTCGTGGAAGTTCTCGAATGTAAGACCACATTCCTGACCTGATTCTACGCGCTTCACATCRTCTTTGAAGCGGCGCAGGTTATTAATCTGGCCTGTGTAAATGATCACATCATCGCGYAGAATACGGGCTTTGAGGTCATTGCGAATAGTGCCTTCAATAACAATACACCCAGCAGCCTTACCAATCTTACCGGCCTTAAAGGCATCTTTGATATCCGCACGGCCCATGATGTTTTCTTTAAACTCGGGACCAAGCTCACCAATAAGGGCTGCCTTCACATCATCAATCAAATTATAGATAATGTTGTAATATTTGATCGCAACGCCTTCGGTCTCTGCAGCGGCCCGCGCTTGCGCACTTGGCCGAACATTAAAGCCGATCATCAGCGCACCTGAAGCATTTGCCAGGCCAATATCAGTTTCCGTAATACCGCCAACCGCGCCGTGAATAACGCGACACTTAATCAGATCATTACCAGCACTTTCAAGTGACTGGGTGATAGCCTCAACCGAGCCTTGAACATCAGCTTTCACAACAACGTCAAACATAATCTGCTCGCCGCTTTCCTTAAGCTTGCTGAAAATATCTTCCAACGTCTTCGGTGCAGCAAGAGCTGCCTGACGCTTCTTGCGGATAACTTCTTTGCGGTAGTCGGTTACTTCGCGCGCTCTGGCTTCGTCTGGTACCACAGCGAAATCATCACCGGCGCCCGGCGCAGCATTTGAGCCAAGCACTTCGACAGGAACACTAGGGCCAACTTGCTTAACTTGTTCGCCTTTGTCATTGATCAAAGCCTTAACCCTGCCCCACTGAGCACCAGCCACAAAGATATCACCGATTTTAAGTGTTCCGCGCTGAACAAGAACCGTTGCAACAGGGCCCCGTCCTTTATCAAGCTTGGCTTCAACAACCACACCTTCAGCAGATTTATTAACGTTGGCTTTCAATTCAAGAATTTCAGCCTGAAGTGCAATCGCTTCGCGGAGCTTATCAAGACCGGCACCGGTAATCGCAGATACTTCCACTTCCTGCACATCGCCAGAGAATGTTTCAAGCACGACTTCGTGCTGCAACAACTCGTTGCGTACGCGCGTTGGGTCTGCGCCTTCGCGGTCCATCTTATTGATGGCCACAATCATCGGAACGCCAGCAGATTTAGCGTGGTTAATTGCCTCAATCGTCTGAGGCATCACACCGTCATCCGCAGCAACCAC
>JAESRJ010000227.1 GCA_016764715.1 Kordiimonadaceae bacterium
CTCGACGCAGACGACGTAACGTTCCCAGGCGGTGCAAACCTACGCATCGATGCACGTCCATTCTTGGATGGTTGTGTACCCTTGAACATCTTTGGTGATCGTTTCACGGATGAAGCTGGCGAATTTGTATCTCTGCTTCAGATCACAAGCTCTAACACTCAGCAGCGCATCTACCAGGCTAACATTGGTGGTGATATTTTCGAACTTCCTGGCGGTGCAGTGTCCTTCGCGGTTTCATACTTGAACCGTAAAGAAACAGGTATCTTTGAACCTGATGGACTGAACCAGCTTGAACTTGGCCAAAACAGCCCAACACTTGCTTCTGGTGGTTCCTTCAGCACTGACGAGATTGGTATGGAACTATTCATACCGATCTTGAAAGACGGTGACGTTCCGTTCATCAACGAAGTTACTTTCAACCCGAAAGTACGGTATGTTGACAACTCTGAGGCGGGCGTTGATTACACCTACACACTTGGTGGCACGATCACTATGTTTGATTTACTTACCCTTCGCGGTAACTATACCAAATCAATTCGTGCTCCTGGTATTCAGGAACTGTTTGATCCTACATTCGCGGTACGAAACTTCCTAACAGATCCGTGTAGTGATGCGGCTATCAACACAGGCCCAGAAGGCGACGACCCTAATAGTACACGTCGTCGTAACTGTGCTGCTGTAGGTATTACGGACCCTGAAAATCATACCAACAACTCGAACAACCTTTCAATCGCTGGTGTAAGTTCTGGGAAYAGAAACCTTCGTAACGAACAAGGTAGTTCTTACTCCGTTGGTTTTGTGCTTTCACCTGACGAGTATATTCCTGGTTTCCGCCTGTCCGTTGATTATCTCAACATTGAGATTACGGACAGAATTCAGCAGATTACCCAGGGGCAGGCGATTGTAGCTTGTTTTGATAGTGAGGACTTCCCAGAAGACATCTGTGATGCTCACACGCGTGACGCATCGGGCCAGATTGTTGCATTCGCTGTAAGTTTTCAAAATGCTTCTAACTCGCAATTTGAAGCTGTGCAGTTTAACGCACGCTACGACTTTGATGTTGCGGATGCACTTGGCTTGATCTCAAGCGACTTGGGTAGCGGCGACTGGGGTGATTTCTCCATCCGTGTTGGCGGTTTCCGCCGTATCACAAGCATCTTCCAGATTGTTCCTGGCGTGCCGATTGATAATACTGTTGGTCAAGGTGGAAACCCGAAATGGTCTGGCAACGTAGATTTTGCCTATAACATCGWCAAATTCCGCGTTTTCTGGCGTATGGGTTACACAGGACGTTTGGATCTCGATACTCGGGACCGTGATACTCTTAGTTTCTTTGATGCTGATGGTAACGAGATTGATTCACTGAATGACAAATTCATTCACAATCTAACTCTGTCCTACCAGCTGACGGACAGCCTTACTATGTCAACCACGATCAACAACTTGTTCGATCGTCAGCCAACAGTTACAGAACTAGCTTATAATAGTTTCTTGTTTGCTGAACAGCTTGGCCGGAACTTCTCGTTCAGCTTCCGGGCGGCTTTCTAAAAATAGTTAGAAACAACTTGTTAGAAACGGGACCTCCGGGTCCCGTTTTTTTTGATCTGCGTGGTTCAGTAGTTCTGGTATCTTATGCACAAGAGAATGACCCAGAAGTGCAAAACCGCATTCTTTGAGTGTAATATAGGCTTACCTTTGCACGCAACTTCCACTACGAATCGCTTCAACTAACGCAGTTAAGCGATTGAACTAGATGTATTTTTTTAATTCACTTCCGCCAATAAAAAAGGGTCGCCAAATCTAGCGACCCCCTCCAAAATTAAAAAAGTAAATTACTGTGCTTCGACCAAAGTCGGTTTGTCTACCGTGCCTTGAGTTGTTTCTAGGGCGCTGGACGTGTGCGAAAACTGGCCAGTTAGCTTAGCGCCAGCTTCAACTGATAAGCTCTCATGGAGGACATTGCCTTCAACAACAGCGCTTTTTTCAAGCCGAACCGTKCGGGCGCGGATCTCTCCGTGGATATGGCCGCGAATAGTTACGTTTTCKGCCGCTATCGTTCCTTTTACAGAACCGGTTTCACCCATCACCAAGCTACCGCACTGCAAATCACCGATGATTGCCCCGTCRAGCTGYAATTCGCCGCTGGTTTTAATGTTTCCTTCGATAATCACGTCGGATGCAATGATGGAAGGCGTTGCTGTAGCACCAGAGCGTGAGGTCTGAGCTAGGTTAGCTGTTGGTTTTTTCATGGTTTCCCTGGATTTTGAGAACATTGTCTGCTGCCTTTAAAAAGGGCGCCGGGTCTCTGACACTGCCGTCAAACCAGATTTCATAGTGAAGGTGTGTGCCTGTCACTCGTCCAGTTTTACCCATGTCTCCTACCCGGGTCCCTACGATTACTGTATCACCTTTTTTTACGCGAAGCTTGCGCATATGTCCGTAACGGGTTTTGAAGCCATTACCGTGTTCAATCTCAACCATACGGCCGTATGGGCCGAACCACCCGGCATGAACAACTTTCCCCGGCGCAGTGGCGTAGATGGCTGTACCTGGCCACCCCGCGAGGTCGAGCCCAGGATGATTAGCCCAGGTCTTCTTTAGAGGGTCACGGCGCCGGCCAAACTTGCTCGACACATAGTATTTTRCGGCAGGAATGCCGACAGGGAAACTATCCAGAGTTTTTGTGGCCATCTCAAGGCGTAACTTTGTGGCAATAAGCTTATCAAAGCTGGTCGCGTCCTTRTTTGTGAARACTGGATCAAAGCGCCGATCTGGAATGAAAGGGCCGCCTACTGCCGCTGCGTCGCCGTCGAAATGCGCCAGCAATTTATCAATATTCAATTCTGTGGGGGCAAGGGCATTCTCAATAACYGCCAGATTACCTTCGGCTGTTGCTAGAAGGCGGGTTACGAGGACCTGTTGTCGCTTGTTGGCATACTCTAGCCGGGCAAGCAGGTTTTTTCTGCGATCACTGTTTGGAACTACTTCAGGGCTCGCACTCGTTGAGGTCAAAAAATGATCAAGCAGCGATATTTTATCCGGAACGGGCTTATCGGTTGCCCCCTCAGCAGCTGCTGGGTCCTCAGCGCTAGAAGCGGCGTTACCTGAAGGTTCTTCTGCAGCCTGTTCTTCGCCGTCTAACAGGTCCTCTAAAAATGCCTGCCGTCCTTCAAGTAGACCCGTTCGGCGTTCGACTTCTTCTTCAAGGGAGGAAAAATCGCTGGAAAGGCTCTGATACTGGGCCGACATACTGGAAATAGTCTGGTTCTTCTGTTCCAGCACCAAATCTCTCGTCAAGTAGGCATAGGAAGTCATGCCGCCCCAAACAAGTGAACACGCTATGGTGGAGGCGATAACCAGCTGAGTATTGGAACCAATAGTAAGGAAACGCACACGGCCATCACTTCGCAGAAAAAGCTGCTTTTCTGCGAAATACTTCTGCCGAAGGTACAATATTCGATCTTTAATATTTAATTTCTCTGTCAATCGACATTCACGCTTTCGCGTGTCCTCATCCGTCCGCGGTTCATTGCCTCTAATGGCAATCGTATACTTATCTTTTCTAAAATTTCGTGCATTCCACTCATTTTGTGTAAAAAGGTCAAGCTTTATCCCTCTTTCATCAGCTCAGCTAAGGGCTCATAGAAGGATACTGGCATACCAGCACGGTTTCTTGCAGCCTTRTTAAAGGGCGGYTTYACTTGCCCCTTAAAGTAAGATTGAACAAGGTCTTTAAACCAAACGTCGGCGTCTAACTCGCCGCGCTGTGCTAGGAACTTAAACCACCGTGTTCCCGCCGCGACATGGCTGATTTCTTCTTCCAGGATGGTTTCTAGAACGTTAGCGGAGGCTGTGTCGCCCACGCGTTTAAATTGCTCAATCATTTTGGGCGTCACATCGAGGCCCCTTGCTTCCAGCACCATCGGAATAATCGCAAGCCGGGCAGGGAGGCTGGCCGCTGTGTCCAGCGCGGATTGCCAAAGACCATCATGCGCTGGGAGATCGCCGTATAAGCATTCTAGCGACTTCAGTCTGCTGG
Organism: Kordiimonadaceae bacterium; assembly: GCA_016764715.1. Lineage (GTDB taxonomy): Bacteria > Pseudomonadota > Alphaproteobacteria > Sphingomonadales > Kordiimonadaceae > Kordiimonas. The sequence goes on from JAESRJ010000227.1 coordinate 4,040, forward strand.
CAAGCAACGTGAAATGACGGGCCTCATCATCACCAACGTTTACCCAATCATCTGTGAACATACGCGGCATGCCACTGCCAAAACGAGCGATGATATCGAAAGCAAGGTCGATCGCATTCAATTCGATATGAGCGACTGCGTGCAACATTGCCCTGCGGTTACTTTCGGTTCCTGCTCGGCCGCGACGCGGCAAGTCCGAAGGATCAAGTAATTCYGGCCGTTTTGGGCGAGCAGGCCTGTCGGGTGGCGCTGTTTCAAATTTGAAAGCTAGCTGTTCTTTTCGCCAAGCAATGGCAACCATACGGGCTTGCTCTGCCTTGGCACGCGGATTCTCGGTGTTTAGGACTGAGATCGCAGCTTCGCCGATGGTCTTAGGGAGCGGGCTCATGAAACTATGCCTTTTAGTAGGGTTGGATTGGCCATGGTTTATCCCAGTTGTTTGGTTTTTGAAAGTACCGCTGCAGCGTGTGCTTTTACTCGAACTTTTCGCCAGATTTCTGCAATTTTACCCTCTGTATCAATTAGATACGTGGCTCTTTCGATGCCCATATACTTTCGGCCATACATGTTTTTCTCTACCCATACTCCGTAGGCCTCTATGGCTGTGCCTTCTTCGTCTGATGCCAATAGAACAGACAGCGTATGTTTTGCGATGAATTTGTCATGCTTGGCGGCTGTATCTTTCGATAATCCAATGACAACTGTATTTGCTGCTTCAAAGTCTTGTGCCATGGCAGTGAAGTCTTTGGCTTCCGTGGTGCAGCCTGGGGTGTCATCTTTGGGATAGAAATAAAGAACCACATTTTGCCCACGAAACGCGGAAAGCGATATTTCGTCGCCGCCGCTTCTTGGCAGTTTAAAATCTGGCGCGGTGTCACCAATTGTTAAAGTCATTAACTCTTCCCCTGAAACCATGTGGGCCCCTTAGTCGGTTCCCTTTGTTGCTGGTATTTCTATCAGATTTTCATAAGCCTTGTATATGTAGCTCTGCATTTTCATCAGCTTTTGCTCATACGCGTCAAAGTCCGGTAGGTTCCCTGCGCGAATGAGAATGTCTTTTAGACCACGTGGGATGTCATCTGACGAAAGTGGTGCTGCACCAACGCTCAAGCGCAGAAGTGACTGTGTAGTTTGTAGGAACTGGTGTGCTTGTTCGAGATGCTTTGCTTGGTCGGGAGGAAAAGCACCTATTTCGGCAAGGCTCGTGATAGCRCTCGATAGCTCCGGCTGGAAAACACTGTGGTGTAAGTGCCCCTCTCTCAGCATCAGATACTGGCAGATGAATTCAAGATCAACGAGACCGCCCTTACAGTGTTTGATCCCCCATTTGTTGTTTGTGCCAAATTCGTCAAACAACTTGNACGCSMAYNAWATKMASYRYGCGGACCAAGTCTCCGGCATTGCGATCACTGGTTAGTACTTTCATGACAGCTTTTTCAAGGGGCACTCTCATTGCGTCAGGCGCTAAAATTACCCTGGCACGCGTAAGGGCCATATGTTCCCAAGTCCAGGCAGACTGCTGATAGTAGTTTTCAAATGTTCTCAGTGTGACGACCAGCGGCCCTTGGCTGCCCGAGGGTCGCAGGCGGGTATCGATTTCGAATAATCGGCCTTCTGGCGTTAGCGCAGTAATTGCGGTGATTAYATTTTGTCCGAGGCGCGAGAAATATTGGCTGGGCGAAAGAGGCTTATTGCCCGAGGATACTTGCGACATGTCTTCGGCTCGGTACAGAAAAACAATATCGAGGTCTGAAGTATGGGTAAGTTCTTTACCCCCGTATTTACCCATTGCGAGAACGGCGATGCCGCCCCCTGGAAATTTCCCGTGCCGCCGTTCGAATTCATAGCAAACCATTGGAATTAGGGTGCGCAGCGCCACGTCGGCGATACGTGTCAGCGCGGTGCCTATTTCAGAAACTTCTGCCAGAGCTTCGATGAGATGGACCCCCGCGCGGAATTTCTGTTCAGAGACAAATTTCCTAACGTAATCGAGGGTGTCCTGAAAATCACGTGCAGCCGTTAGCCTAATGGCCAACTCTTCGGTCAAAAATTGGTGGTTTTCTATAGGGCTATAGAAGGAAGGCTCTAAAACCATGTCCCAGAGCTCGGGCTTTTTCGCAAGCGTGTCGGCAAGCGCAGGCGCTAAACCCATAACGCGGGCAAGTAATTTAAACAAAGAGGGATTGGATTGAAGTAGTGAAAATAGCTGAACCCCTGTTGGCAATTTTCCTACGAAATCATCAAATCGCAAGAGGGCGCTRTCSGGGTTRYTGGTSTCAGAAAATGCCTCGAGTATAGCGGGGAGACATTGTTCAAAAAGCGATTTCGCTCTTTCTGTACGCAGGGCCCTATAGCGGCCGCGCCTCCAGCCAGCCACAACCTCAGCTGCCCTGTCTACATTGGRGAAATTTAGCTTAGCTAAAGTCCCGGAGAGTGATTTCTCACTATACAGAGCGTTTTTATCTGGTGAGTGATTAGGCAGTAAGGCGTCATATATCGCACTAACAAGCGTGGTCTGCTTCTTTAACTCGTCGACCAGATCGCTGCTCTTACTATACCCCATCAGGTGTGATACCCGAGACAGTGCACCGATCTGTACCGGTAAATCATGTGTCTGCGCATCATGTAGCATTTGAATGCGGTGCTCAAGCCTACGGAGGAAGTCATAGGCGGTTGCAAGTACGTCGCGTGTCTCGGTGGCAACTAAGTCAAGAGTTTCAAGCTCGAAGAGCGCCTCAAGGGTGCCTCTAAGGCGTAGGGATGGGTGCCTGCCAGCGTGCAACAGCTGATTTACTTGCACGTAAAACTCAATTTCCCTGATACCGCCATGGCCAAGCTTTACATTCATGCCGGGGCCAACAGGATGGTCTTGATCATAATGACGGTTGATCTGATTTTTAATGGCCGCAATGTCCTTGAGAGCTGCATAGTCTACGTTTCTACGCCACACCCAGCTGGACAGATTGTTAAGATATTTTTGACCTGCGGTTTTGTCACCAGCAACAACACGGGCTTTGATCATGGCAGACCGTTCCCAGTTTACCGCCATTGAGTGATAGTAGCTTTCAGCGGCATCCACTGCTATTGCGACCGGAGTGGCACCCGGATCAGGCCGTAGCCTAAGATCTGTGCGAAAAACATAACCGTGCATAGTGCGTTGCTCAATCAGAGTTACCAGTTCTTGCGTTATCTTGATCATGCACTGGGCCGTTGTTTTCCGGCCATTATACTGGATCAATGCGGGATCATATAAAACGATCAGGTCGATGTCAGATGAATAATTCAGTTCAAAAGCACCAAGTTTGCCAAGCCCCAAGACAAAATAACCGCAGTTGCGGGCCAACCTGGCGCYGACRGGCTCGGGTTTATTGTCGGGCCAATCAAGTTCTCCGGTTTTCATCCTTTGCTGCAATATGTGCCCTAGTGCGAGATCAAGGCTGTTATCTGCAAATTCACTTAAAGCGCGGGTTACTTTGGCTAAAGGCCATTTTCCAGAAACGTCAGCGATCGCTATGATTAAACTCAGTTGCGCTTTTTTCTCCCGCAGGAAGGCCATAAAGGAAGCAGGAAGCTCTTTTTCTGGCCGATCGCACTGTAATTCGGCTTTAAGGCCTTTAAACGCTATGTCGGGATCTGTGGTAAGGAACCTCAAGCAATCTTCAGGATGCCGGTCTGCTAATTCAGCAAGGAACTCACTGTTTCCAAAAACCAGATCACAGACACCTTTATCGGGAGGGGCGACCTTGTTTTTCGTCACCAAAGAAGAAAGCTTCGCCCAAATTTCGCCTGCTTTATCTGTGCACTGTACAAGTGAGGTATGATTGACTATTTCAGGCATGCTCAATTCTCTAGCAGGAACTATTAGACCAATGTATTAGTGATCATACCTTGGCATAGGAAATCAAGGGAACAATTTGGACCAAGGCCCACTAATTGACACTTGTAAACATCGCTAAAAAGACCGCTGCTTATGCAATGCGGGCTACAATTTGGCTGATTACTGCGGCAGTATTGTTCGTTAGTATTGTGTTTGCACGCCTTCTGTATGCGCCGCTTGATTTAGATTTTGCCAAAGAAACTTTGGTCGAAAATGCTGGCAGATACCTACCCGGTTGGGAAGTTTCTTTTGATTCAGCAGTTGTAGGGTGGGATTGGACAGCYGTTCGTCCCTGGCTAACTCTCAAAGAAATTGGCCTTGTGGACCGCCGCAACCGGCTGGACGCCCATGTGCGCGAAATCCGTGCAGTGCTTACGGCAAAGAGCTTTGCAACTGGAATTTCTGTTGCGGAAATCGCTATTGATGGYGCCAATATTAATATCACCGACCTTGCCGCTTTTAGTGATGCGACTGACGGCAGTATTTTTGATGCTTTGTTTGCTGACGGTAAAGTACCTCGCCCAGAAGTACTGCGGCCGGTGACCGAGGCCTTTAACAGGTTCTCTGCCCGTCTGTTGACGAACGCGCCGGGTATCGAGTCKGTAAAACTAGACACRACTAACGTCGTCATTTTTCGGGGAGACAGCGTAAGGCCTTTGGAATTTTCGATGAGGCATCTTTTGTTGACCCACAACAATGGTGATTTGGAATTGGATGCGCAAGTTGATGCCCTTATTGGAGGCGATGCCACGCCTGTTAGGGTTCTTGGTGTCGCCCGTCCAAAAGAAGGGACTTTGGCCCTTAATCTGTCGTTTAGTAATTTGTCGATCTCGTCTTTTGCAAAATTTGTGTTGTTGCCTGAAGCTGTTAGTCATTTCCAAGTGCCGCTGGGGCTAGATATTGCCTTGGATATGACATCCGTCGATGGTCTGAGGCGCGCTGACTTTAATATCACGCTGGGTGAGGGCATCCTTAGCCACGCGGAGCACTTTCCAGCCTCTCCCGCGATTGATTACGGCCTCGTGCAGGCGTCCTACAGCGTAGACGACGCACTGCTTACAATGAACAAGCTTGAGCTTAGTCTGAATGGCCGCGCCATTAAGGGTACAGGGACTATGTTCTGGAAAGACGGGTTCAGTTATCCGGGCTTTCGTTTGAACCTAGAGACTGATGAAATTTCTGTAGAAGATACGAAGGACTTTTGGCCTGTACGGTATGAGAACGGCGTTGAACGCGGGGCGCGTGCTTGGATCAGCCAAAATATGATCAAGGGCATAGCAACGGGCATTAAATTGGAGGTATCGGTTGATCCAGACGGCCAGACACCGTTCCGTGAGAAAAGCCTTTATAAAGTAACATTCGATTTTGAAGACATCGATACCCGCTTCCTTAAGACCATGCCGGCGATTAAAGGGATTTCCGGACGAGCAACCCTTACAAATACGGCCTTCGACATTATTGTCGATAAGGGAACGATTGAGGGTATGCCAATTGGTGGCTCGACGGCGCATTTGATTGATATCAATAAACGCGGCAAGGGTATCGGCGAATTTGAATTGGCGCTGAAAGGCACAGTATCACAGGTATTGGATCTTGTTCGGAGCCCGCCCGTTCGAATTGCTGAGAGGCTGAAATTGGACCTGGCCAGGCTTTCTGGCGACGCACAAATAACGGGGAAGTTTAGAGTGCCGTTGCAGCGTGCAGCCGCAAAAGGTAATACGCGGTACGATATTACGGCGCATATTCAAAATGCAGGAATGAAAGATCTGTTGGGTGGTAGTGGCTTCGCAGAGGGCGATGTGACCCTTGAGCTCAGCAATGATGATTTGCTGGCGACGGGCCGCGGCGTGCTTAACGGTGTGCCCATTGATTTGTCGTGGCGGGAGCATTTTCAAGCTGGCCGACTGGATCCTGTTGCCGATACCACGACGCTGGTGATCAGCGCCACTGTTGATGAGGCTGACCTTCAAGCGCTTGGTGTGAATACCCAGGGGTTTATCAAGGGCCATATGCCAGCAGAAGCTACGTTCTTGGGTAGGAACCTGAAATTCCGCGTGGGGTATTTCTCGGCGGACGGCGCGAATGCTACAATGCACATTCCCCAGATCGGTTGGGAAAAGCCACGTGGATCTACTGCCAATATTAACGGTACAATCCTGT
>JAESRJ010000228.1 GCA_016764715.1 Kordiimonadaceae bacterium
TTTGTGCTGGTTTTTTCGTGGTCACAGACCACGCTGGCCGTTGACACCATTGACGCGGAAGCAATCTCAGTCCTTTCGGACCGCGACATCGCGCGGTATCAACGCATTTTTGAATTGCAGGACCAAGCGCGCTGGAAGCAAGCCGACAAACTGATCAAGGGCCTCGATAATAAATTATTAATGGGCCACCTACAATTCCAACGCTACATGCACCCCACGGGGTACCGCAGTCGTTATAGCGAATTGGCCGCATGGTTGAAACGGTATGCTGACCACCCTCGTGCATGGCGTGTTTACAAACTTGCGCGACGGCGCCAAGGAAGCGCCCGCGCGCCTCGACGGCCTGTAGATACACGTTACCCTGGTGTGACCGGCCAGTCCGCTAGGCCATCCCCGCCAACACCACATCGCAGTAAATTGGAACGCCGGTCGGTGGCCACTTTCTTGGCAAACGTGCGCAGACAAGTTAGACGCGGCTCTCCAGAGCGTGCGGAAAAACGTTACTGGGCGATGGATAAACGCGGGCTAATAGTACCGCACGAAAAGGCTGTTGCGTTAGAGCGAATAGCGGCTAGTTATTACTATAATGGCAATGACTTCAAAGCCTTAAAGCTTGCGACGCTGGGCGCCAACTTAGCGCGTGAATTCGTGTCTACAAATGATTGGATCGCAGGATTAGCCAACTGGCGCATGGGTAATTTCGAAACTGCGCAAAAGCACTTTGAATATCTCGGCCAAAGCGAGCGCGCCAGCGATTGGCTAATTTCTGCAGGCCTATATTGGTCAGCCCGTACAGCACTTCGCCTGGAACGACCGGCTGAAGCCTCTGCGTTCCTTGCTGCTGCTAGCCAATATCACGAAACATTTTACGGCCTCATCGCCGCACGGCAACTGGGCTTACACGTGGTGATCGATTGGTCGGTTCCKGCACTGGAAACCGGCAGCTTCAATCGACTTGAAGAGYATCCGGCCGTGAAACGCGCAATCGCGCTAACTGAAATTAACCGTGACGATGTTGCCGACGAAGAACTTCGCCTACTGTGGGGGCGCAAAGGCACTCAGGTACAAGATGACCTTCTTGCACTCACATCGTTTCTAAACTTACCCGCACTGCAAATACGGTTAGGCCGCGCAGGCGGCACCGGCCATCCGGCCCCCGTCGCAACACGCTATCCTTTGCCTGACTGGGTGCCCGCAGGCGGCTTCACCATTGACCGCGCGATGATTTTCGCAATGGTCCGCAAAGAAAGCGGTTTTCTCAGCCGCGCCAAAAGCCGTGCAGGCGCAGGCGGACTGATGCAGGTAATGCCTGCCACGGCAAGATGGTTGACCAAAAACAGAAGGCTTTTTCGCAAAAACCGCAAACGCTTGTTCGAACCCGAATTTAAYATGGCCGTAGGACAACAATATATGGAGTTCCTACTGACGCAGGAGTATGTTGAAGGCAACTTATTAATGACACTTGCAGCCTATAACGGCGGCCCGGGAAGCTTAGTGGGCTGGCGTAGAGATGTGGATTACCAACAAGACCCACTTCTATTTATGGAATCTATCGGCTTTTACGAAACACGCAGTTATATCGAACGCGTCATGACGAACTTGTGGCTGTACCGTATGCGTCTTGGTCAGGAAACGCCCACCCTTGATGCCCTTGCCTCTGGTGCTTGGCCGATACTCGAGCATCTTGATACACCRACCATCGCWGATACACTCCGCCGTGCAGTCGCGTTAACCAATACACCAGCGAGGACAACAACCGTTGCCGAAGATTGACAAAACAATAGACTTCATCYCGGTGAATATTGCCGTGCTCACTATTTCGGACACCAGAACTTTTGAAGATGACAGGTCTGGCGATACACTTGCAAGCCGCGTTGAGGCTGCGGGGCACATTGTGGCCGAACGCATGATCATCAAAGACGACAAAGCAGTGTTAACCCGCCAACTAAAAAACTGGATCGACGATAAAAGCATTGATGTCATTATTTCAACCGGCGGCACCGGCCTTACCGGCAGAGATATAACGCCCGAATGCTTTGAAGCCTTGTACACCAARGCTATCCCGGGCTTCGGCGAACTATTTCGTATGTTGTCCTACGAGCTGATTGGCACCAGTACTATTCAAAGCCGCACCACCGGCGGCTTAGCTGGCACTACGCTGATGTTCGCCCTGCCCGGCTCAACMGGCGCAGTGAAAGACGGCTGGGATAAAATCCTCGTGAACCAACTCGACAATAGGTTTCGACCCTGCAATTTTGTCGAGATGATGCCGCGATACGGGGAAGTTTGAAAAAAGACACATTTTCGACATATTCCAATGACGTTATGTAATAACAATTGTACAACTTCGTTTGGGGAATTCCGTTTATATTGAAATCATCTTTAGTCGCCCTTATCATCTTATCGGCAAGCCTACCCGYCATAGCAGACAAGCCTTCTAGCAAAATCATTTTCGACGAAGCATACSCTGYATACAAATTGGCGTCAGAAAATGGCGATGAAGGCCCCGCGCTTATAGCGGCAAAGAAAACATATGCTGGCGCACTGACCCACTTAAGGCCGCGCTATGATAACAGCGCCATTTTTGATACCACTGCTACTTATGTCTTAAACAAYGGTCGACTAATAGCRGGCARAGAGGCCCAGGCCWTTCTGGCAGAAGCGATTGACCTTCTTGAAAAARSTCAYGGYAAAACCGCAAYTGAGCTGGTCGAACCTTTAATGGACCTTGCCAATGTCAGCGGCAACAAGCCAGCTCGGAAGCTATATTCAAGGGCGCTTAAAATTCTCGGTAGTAACGGCAAGGCAGACAGCCTYATGGCGGCGGTGCTTAATAGCGCATTAGGCAATGTGACTATTTCGCTGGGTCACGGAAAAACGTTGGCCTACTTCGAGAAAGCAGAGAATATTCTATCCAACATCGGCGGCGTAGATGCTGAGCTCCTCAAAGCGCAGGTAAAATTCAGCAGGGGTAAGTACCGGCTACAAAAAAARCAGTATTCGGCAGCTACAGAAGAACTTGTCTCATCCCTTGAAACATTCGAAAAATATTGGCCCAACGAACAGCTAACAATGACAAATCATGCTTTTTTAATTCGCGCGTATGAAAAAAGGGGCTTAAGAGATAAGGCCACTAAGCACTGCCAAGCTATAGGCGCAGCAAGGCCAATCACCGAGAACCAAGACTATCTTCCTGTTTACCAAACGTCCCCAAATTATCCGGCAAATGCTAGGGGAGCTCCCTGGGAAGGGACCGTCCTTATTGAGCTTACAGTGGACCAAAATGGATTTGTAACCAACCCAACTATCGTTAAAGGTAAAGGCCTACGGTCTTTTGGAAAAGCCGCCCTTAAAGCAGTGAAAACGTTCCGCTACATCCCAAAATTCGTTGATGGTGAGGCCGTTATTGCAGAAGGCGTGCGCTATAAATTTACCTTCCTTATCCAATAAAGAACATTTACAGCTTCCCCTCTCATGCTAGCTCGCCTAGTCTGCGCGYAACATAGTTAAGTTCTGGGGAGAGCACGTGATTAGATTTCAACGCCTTTGGGCCACCGTCGTTACAGGTCTGTTTTTAAGCACTGCCGTTTCCGCGCAAGATGCTGCGAGCGAAGACCGCGCCGGTTTCGTCGATGCAATGGCAAATGGGATCAAAGATCTCGAAAACTTCGTTTTTAGCACCGTTAACGTTTTTGGCTATGACATCGAATGGATTGTAGCCTTCCTTGCTTTGCCGATGATTTTGTTAACTCTGTATTTTCGTTTTATTAATATCACCAGTTTCAAACGAGCGTGGCAAATTATTCGGGGAGACTATCACGACGACAAAGCCCCAGGAGAGGTAACGCAATTTCAAGCGTTAACGACAGCTCTTTCAGGGACTGTCGGGTTGGGAAATATCGCTGGCGTAGCGGTAGCTATTTCAACTGGCGGCCCTGGAGCGACGTTTTGGATGGTATTGATCGGGTTTTTAGCGATGTCGCTTAAATTTGCTGAATGTACCCTGGGCGTAAAATACAGAAAAATTAACGAGGACGGTACTGTTTCCGGCGGCCCAATGTATTATCTTGAACGAGGCCTTGCTGCCCGGGGTTGGGGTAAAGTTGGTAAAACACTTGCCTGGGCCTATGCACTAATTGCGGTACTAACATTCCTCCAGATCGCTCAGGTCAACCAATCTTACGAGGCAATTTCTATTGCAACAGGTATAAATGGCTCAACGGCAGAGTGGAGCTTCGGTATATTCATCGCCCTTGCAACTGCAGTCGTAATAATAGGCGGCATTAAATCAATCGCCGGCGTTACTTCAAAGCTGGTTCCGGCAATGGCCGCTATATACGTTACGGCGGCCTTGGTCATAATACTTGGCAACATTTCGCTTATCCCTTCTGCTTTTGGCACCATCATCGATTCTGCTTTCAACCCGCAAGCCGCCGTCGGTGGCGTTATTGGCGTTATTATCATTTCTATGCAGCGCGCCGTATATTCAACAGAAGCTGGCCTAGGTTCAGCAACAATGGCGCACGCCGCTGCCAAGACCAACGAGCCGGTATCTGAAGGCATGGTTGCCTTGATGGAACCATTTATCGATACGATCATCGTATCTACTATGACAGCGCTTGTGATAGTTATCGCCGCCACTAATCTCGGGGCAGACTTTAGCCAAGCAAATGCCGTTAAATCTGTGCTACTTGAGGGCATCCAGATAGCGGACGGTGCTGGTACAAACACTGTCGGCATTACACTCACCTCAAAAGCATTCGAGAGCTCGATCAGCTGGTTCCCGTGGGTGCTAGCCGTTGCAGCCTTTCTCTTTGCTTTTTCTACCATCATAAGCTGGGCATATTATTCAGGCCAAGTTTGGGGATTCGTATTTGGTGGCGGCAGCACTTCCATGACGATCTTCAAAGTTATTTTTTGTGTTGCCCTCATTCCTGGCGCAGTATTCTCAGCAGATGAAGTTTATTCCCTCATGGACAGCATGTTCTTCCTGATGGCCGTACCTAACATCATCGGCATCTACCTGATGGCGCCAGAGCTGAAACGCGACCTTATGGACTATCTAAAACGCCTGAAATCCGGCGAGATCAAGTCATTGCGGTCACATGAAAGTTGATTTTAGCATGAAGTATTTATTGGCTAGCCTAGCTCTTACCGTAGCGCTGTTACTATCTCCACCAGTGGCGGCTGGTGATAAGGATGACGTCGCTAAAGTCCTAAGCACGTTCCATTCGGCTGCAGCAAAAGCTGACTGGACAACCTATTTCGGCCAAATGAGCGACGACGCGATTTTCCTAGGCACTGATGTGGGAGAGCGCTGGGACAAGCCAACCTTTGAAGGCTACGCCTCNAAAACGCAGGGTTGGGTTTACAAATTGCGCGAAAGAAACATCTCTTTTACGCCTGACGGTGCCACAGCGTGGTTCGATGAAGTGCTAGACAGTGTCAATTACGGCACCAGCAGAGGCACTGGCGTAGTGATTCGCACCGAAAATGGCTGGAAAATCTCTCAATATCACCTCACCTTCCCGATTCCCAATGATCTGGCAAAGGGAATCACCCAAGAGATTCAATCCTTTGAAACACGGCAAAAATTACGCCAAGAATAGGTCAGCTCAGCTGTCTTGAACTGATTGTGATTTCAAAGCATCCTTTGGGCTTGTCGGGGGTAACGGCAACAGCTGAGAGGAGGCCGCCTAATGCCTTTGTCCGGTGTATTGGATCAATTGTTAAACTACTGGCAGGATTTGCCACGTACGCACGGCGCGACCTTACCTAAAAGGTCTGCGCTCACACCGTCACATCTTCATGAAATTCTACCACGGCTAACGCTTTACAAGCGGATATCCCGGTATGACATGACGATCGCCATGATGTGCACTGGCAGCAATGARCAGTGGTCTTCCCCTGTGGTTGGCATCAATGCGTTTGACCTTACCGCCGCCAACATGCGCGAAAATACWGCAAAGCTTTATAGCGCAATCCTGGACCAACCAGCTGCTGCGGTTATGCGCGAAACTGTCCGGCAGAAAAGCGGCCATAACGCAGATGTCGCCTCGCTCTATCTACCGCTCGCGGACGATAACGGCACACCAAGCTACATTATCGGCTGCACCGTCTACGAAAAACGACCAACCTATACCAGCATCAATGATCGGCTAGTACTTGATCACCAGATAGTGCGCAAGATCCAGTTCATTGATATAGGCAACGGCGAACCCTACATCATGTTCCAGCACGCGGAACCTCAGCGGGCGGTGCCCAGCGAAGGCTCGTGGTGGGACCGGTTCGTGCCACGCTTAGGAAAGTCCACGCCTATTCACAGGCTCGATTCCTAAAACAAGGCAACTGCTAGCCTCTCCTCGTGGGGCTAGCCCATTGTCTCCACCATTTTGAATAATCTATTCGGAAACAGGCGCTTTATCAGAAGCGCCTTCATTTCCATGCCCTTGCCAACAGCTATTTCACGTTTTCCGGCACGGAAACCCTTCATGATAACTCGCGCGCATTCTGTTACGTCCATACCCGCACTGATATTCTTATCAACCTTGCCGAATTCGCTGCCATCACCTTTAAGCGCGTTCACTGAAATATTGGTCCGAATGAAGCCCGGCGTGATAGTGGTTACAAAAATGCCGTCCCGCGCCACTTCTGCCCGCAAGGCATCAAAGAAACCCATCATAGCGTGTTTGGCCGCACAGTAACCCGTGCGGTGCCGCGCGCCCAGTTTACCCGCAACAGACGCGGTAACAGCCATATGGCCCCTGCCCTGCTCCAGCATGATCGGCAAAACCAGTTTGGTGAGAGCGATCTGGCCAAAAACATCTACTTCAAACAAACGGCGGTAGGTTTCCATTTCCGTATCCACACACAGGGACCGCTGCGAAATTCCAGCGTTATTGAAAAGCATATCAATCTGGCCCGTGAACTTTTGCGCTCGAGCTACTACCCCGGGCATCGCATCATAATCAATCACGTCGAGTGGCAGGACCAATATCTTGTCTGCGGCGGCGCCTGCCGCAACACAAAGCGATTTTACTCTTTCAAGTTCAGCCTCTCGCCGTGACGACAAAATCAGCGCGCCCCCTTCTTTAGCGATCTCTATTGCTACTGCCTCGCCAATGCCTGAAGAAGCCCCTGTAATCCAAACGGTTTTATCTGCGAACATAAGTGTCCCCTTTTACGCGCTAGGCCAGCCGTGCGTGGTGGCCCTGCCTCTCCAAAGTCTCGCTCCAGTTAGGATAGGTCATAAAAACGCCGAAGCAACCCGGACGGCAAGATAGCCACTTGATTGTTCAGCTGCCTTACGCCAATTTAACCATGCGCCCACCCGGGTGCACCGTTTCTATTGCAAGGCCGCACATGCCCACTATTCCAGTACTTTTAGACGCCGCATCAAAAACCGCCCTAAAGCGACCACAGCTGCTGTTGTTGCTTACTATTCTTGCGGGATTATTTACAAGCATCACCTATACGCCGGCGGCAAGGGTGCAACAAGCGGTGATGGCGGCACTTCCAACCGGCGTACAATCCCCGCAGCAGGCAGCAGACGATAATGAAACGGCCACCGTTTCCAGCAAAACAAGTGAAGAAGCCTACGCAGCTTTACAAAAAATAATATCCGACGGTTCCGGCACGTTGTTATTTGGCCAGCTGTCCCTTTTGGTGATCTCTGGTTTTCTGTTGCCCTTATGGGTACGCGGCATCGATCCCGGCGGCGCAATGCCGTGGCAGGGCGGCAGGGTTGCTTTCGTTCGCCGCGGCACTGCCAGTTTTTTTCACTTACTGGCCGCGATAGGCCTTACGGTTATTGCACTTACGATCTGTTTAATCGTTGGCCTGCTACTTAGCAGCATGAGCGCTGGTATATTAAACGTTGTAGTCATAATTCTTTTGGTATCGACAATTTGGCTTAATATATTTTTCTCGGCTGCGGCCAATATAGCCATTCGATTTGAGGCCCTCGATAAACGAATAAAATTCACAAAGGCCCTTACGCTTGCACAACCTTTTGTTCGCCCAATCGTTGGCACCTTCGCTTTAATATGGTTCGCGACCTTCATCGCCAACTCTATAATTGGAGGGTTCGTCAATAGCGTGATCCCGGCCCTGCATGTACCAGCGGCGGCAACGTTTGTGTATGGGTGCTTTATGTTCCTAACGGCGGCCCTACATATTGCGGCCCTGTCAGCCATACCTGGCCTACGGGCTCAAGACCAAGACTTTTAGTCTTCCCCGTTCCAACAGAATTTAGGGGCACGTTTTTCCAAGAACGCCCGCACGCCTTCCTGCGCGTCGATGCCTTCCTGCGCTTTATTAAACATGTCGGCGGTCACGACATCATCGTCCGTCTGGCCATCAAGGATACGCTGAACGTTCAATTTCATCTCGCGCACTGAAAACTGAGAGACGGCGGCGATTTGTTGCGCGAAGGCTAGAGTWTCTTYCTCTAAGTCTTCTGGCTTATACGTTCGGTCCAMAAGGCCWATCRCAAGCGCGCGCTYWGCGCTTATTTTCTGCCCAGTAAATAATAGAGATTTGGCATTTGACACTCCCACGGTATCCATTAAGCGTTTGGTATCGCTAAGCGGATAAACAATGCCCAATTTCGCAGGCGTAACACCGAACTGGGAGTGGGTCGCTGCAAACCGAAAATCGCAGTGCAGCGCCAAACCACAACCTCCCCCCATGCAAGCCCCCCATATTAGCGCGATCGTTGGCTTAGTGGCCCGCGCAAGCGATCGTTGTGCGTTTCGTATCGCAAGCCGATTGCTTTCACGGCGCGCGGGGTCAGCTGAAATACTTTCAAGTTCGCCGATATCAGCGCCTGCCGAAAACGCGGTGTCGTCGCTCGACGTGAAGATAATGATCCGAACGGTCCTATCTGCCTCCAACATTTCAACCGCAGCAGGGATCGCTGCCCACATTGCCTCAGACAGCGCATTGCGACGTTCAGGACGGTTTAGCTTAATGAAACCAACGGCCCCTTCGGTCGTGACAAAAACGGATGACGATGTATCGGATAAGTTCATATTTATCTCGTTTGCGACTTTGCTTGGCTTTAGAATAAAGTATGCTGGCGCTCTTCTTCGGGTTTTTCCAAACACGCTGGGCCTTCCATACGCACACTGTTCACTTTGCGCGAAACGGCAGACCACTCGAAATTATGTTCTACGTCCCAGTTAAARCTATCAAGAAAGCCCCKCGGCAGCGGGTCATAGCTCTGCAGCCAGTGCGCATAATCATCAGGGCGCACCACTAACGGTCGCCGGTGGTGAAGGCTGCGCATGCTGCTCTTGGTCGGTGCAGTTACAATAGCCATCGTCTCAAGCCAGCTTTCGCCGTCCGGGCCGTGCCACGTAGCCCAGATACCAGCAAAAGCAGCAGGGCCACCCTCACACGGCTTCACGTGATAAGGCACCTTCAGGCCGTTTTCAGTTTTCCATTCGTACCATCCGGTGAAAGGCACCAAACAGCGTTTCCGTTTGATGCTGGATCTGAAGGAYGGTTTTTCGAGTATTGTTTCAATGCGCGCGTTGATCAGGGCTTTGTCACCCAATTCTTTTTTCCATTCGGGCACCAGGCCCCATTCAACAGCGCTTAGCTCGCGTTCGCCTGTCTCACCCTTCCGCACAACAAGCACTGGCTGACGCGGGGCAATATTAAAGCGCTGTGGGATATCCGCCTCTGCAGGCACGTCAAATACCTTACGCATCGCTTCAACCGGAGTTGTCATTAAATAGCGCCCGCACATTGGACCTTGCCTCACTTCTATTTTGGCAGCTAACATTACTCTTTATAAAAKKAYAYWTWRCACGCAAATGGCCAAGGCAAGAAAAAATCCTACACGCCCCTTCGTCGGAGTAGGCGCCGTTGTTTTCAAAGAAGATCGCGTTTTGCTAATCAAGCGCGGGAAAGCACCCAGGTCAGGGGAATGGAGCCTTCCCGGCGGCGCGCAGGAACTCGGCGAAACAGTTAAAGAAGCTGTCCTGCGTGAAGTGAAAG
>JAESRJ010000229.1 GCA_016764715.1 Kordiimonadaceae bacterium
GCTGGACCCGCACGGCTTCTTCAGCATGGACTTCCACATCCCATCACCCGACTGGAAGATAGGAGACTTTACACTCGTGGAAGTGACCTTCACAGTACTGGATAGCCAGCGCACCCATGTCGAATTGAAGCAGAGCAACTGGGAAGCGCTAGGCGATATGGCTGAAGGTATTCGCGAAGGGTACGAGCACGGCTGGGTACCAATTTTTGAGCAGGCCTATAAAGACCTTTGTTCAAAATAACTATCCATACCAACGAGATAGGGGGAAACCATGCGTAAAAATATTGCTACGGGCTTGGTGCTTCTGGGCGGACTRTGGTCCGTCCTTGCAGGCGTCATCGGTTTGCTTTCCAGTGAATTTCCACCTTACCACGAGGCCATCGCCGGTATCATGTGGGCCGAAGTGGACCCTAGGCTACAAACCATAATTCTCGCTGACCAGATCACCCAAGGCAGCGGTTTTCTCGCCAGTGGGCTTGCCGTACTATTTCTGTTGATCCCCCTTCGGCGCGGGGAGCTGTGGGCGCATATGGCCAGTTTTTTCATTGCTGGTGCAAACTGGGTGCCGACCCTGTTTGTTGCCGTCTCGCTTCGCACAATTGAGCCAGCGGCGGAAACGCCGGTCGTTCCATCGATGATTTTACTCGGGTTAATATTTGGCGGCACCGTGCTGTTTCTGCTCGATCGTAAAAAACTGCACGACACCGCCAGGGCAGGAAATGTTTAATCCTTAAACATATTCTCAGCAGAGGTAAGTTCCATGCCTTCGCCTGGGCCAACTGGTTCTGAAAAGAAACCAAGAACAGGCCCGCCGTTGGTATAGCCCATCAGATCGCGCAGTTCTTTTGGTAGGTTTTTGGCAATGTCCGGCGGACAGGACAGATACTGGTTYTCCTCCTGYCGCAGCCAATTCAAGGTATAGTGCAGGAATACGCCAATACGCCGTTCGTCTGTTTTATTGGCTCCGCCACCATGTGTTGTTGTGCCGGAATATAATAGCACAGAGCCCGCCTTCATTTCWGCGTACGCCAGTTCCTCTGGCTTAGGGTAGCGGTCCTTGTCCCAAAGATGAGATCCCGGCACCACCACSGTGGCACCGTTTTCCTTGGTAAAATCTGTCATCGCCCAAATGGTGCTAAACTGGGTTTCTATGTTGTACGGCACATGGCCGCCCCAAACGCCGCGGTCTTTATGGAGAAACTGTTCRCCCTCCCCCTGYCCGATCGCTATCACCTGCGAAAAATGCAGTTGGTACCCGTCACAGAAAGGAGAGAGAAAMTCTTTACAGGCTGCATTCATCAAYGGATTTAAAGCCAGTTCGCCGCACTTTCTAGAGCGCGCCATCAAMGCRCCRATRCGCCGSGTTTTAAAACCAGCAAAARCATTCTGCCCGTCTTTGGCRTTGTCTACATAGGGCATAACCTCRGACCGCAATGTTTCAAGCGAYGCCGCATCCAGTACATTATCAATGATAAGCCCGCCGTCTTCCCGTAGGATGCGTACAATCTCTTCTGGCGTGGTATCTGCTTGCAAATGTTTCAGGTCTGGCACGGGGGGCTCCTATAAGCTCTGGTTACTTTGGGGACGTCTCAGCGGACGAAAAAATGGGCTTTAGCAGCTCGGTCAGGCGGGCTACCTGCCGCTCGGGCGGCCACATATCGGGAAGCACAGTGGCGCAGAGGCCAACGCCGTCAACCGCTGCAATGATAGTAGCAGCCACATCGCGGGCGCGGGCGCGGTCGGTAATTTTCAGTTCCGCAGCAACTGCAGTTTCAATGTCTGTATAAAATCTCTTATAAATTTCCCGCAGCCTGACGGAATAACTAGCGTGCCCACAAAAGGCGAGCCACACTTTCCACGCCATCCGGCTAACGTCATTGGTAGGCAGAATATCGACGTACTTAAGGGGGCGGCCTTTGCTGCCCTCAGCACCATTGGTACTGAGGGCAAACAATCGGGCCCCCACCATCTGCAATGCTGCTTCCAGCACTGCGTCTTTATCCTTGAAATAATGGGCAATCGCACCGGTGGTAACGCCTGCTTTCTCAGCGATAGGCCGCAGGGTCGCGTGCTCGATCCCCACATCCGCGATCAACGCAATGGCCGCGCCTGCAATGGCACGCCGCCTTTCATCATGATCAACAATTTTTACCATAGCGCCCGCACACCCTTTTAAATATTACAGCTGTTATTTTTAGAGTTAAACATTACAGCTGTAATAAGTCAAGAATATACCGCCGGAAAACCCGCGCTTCCAAGCGGACTCCGCCATAATAAAGGGCCAACAYCCTAACAGTGCAGCCCTTTTTTACTTCGAYGCAWTTMGCAGAAAATCAGCTGGTATAGCTGGCAGCCCTAAATTTCTTGCGCAGTATTAAGAAGGCTTTCACCGCAAGGATGGCGGCACTGCCGTAATTATTCACCGGCGAAAGCGCCCAGRAAGCCCAGCCACTGCCYAGCTCAAATATACTGCCGGTCAGTGCTGTTGCACTGACCTGTGCAAAACCAAGAAGCGGTACAGAAAACACCCAGGCCGCCGCTATCATCGTCAGCGCCAGCGCACCGAATGCAACAAAAATGCGTGTATGTCTCTGCTGGGTTTTCGCCACGACCTCAGCTGTGAAAGTCTCGCCTTCAAGCGTCAGGTCGGCCTGTGCAAATAGATCCTGCAAAACCAGATCGCGTTCACCGGTCATTACACTTGCTCCTTGCTTGGTTCGGCTGCATACGCCGATAGGATATCTTTCAGCCGCTGCGTGCCGCGCGTGATGTGGGATTTCACGGTGCCGAGCGGGCTGTTGGTCAATTCGGCGATCTCGCCGTGGCTCATGCCAACCTGGTAGGACAGCACCACACATAAGCGCACCGGGGTTGAGAGTGTAGACAGCGCTCTATCAAGATCCATCGCGACGCTTGTGGTCTCGCTCACCGGGCCGTCACCCATCTCGTCTTCACCAACCTCTGAGGCCCCGCGCAAGGCATCATTTTTGCGCACATGCTGCAGCCAGATGGAAATGGCTAGCTGCTTCAACCACCCGCGAAACGCCTCCGCATTCTTCAAAGTCGAAAGCTTCAGCCACACCTGCATAAACACTTGCTGCGTGAGGTCGTCTGCCAGGGTTACGTCCCCGCAACAACGCCGCATCAGGTTCCGGATGTAGGATTGCTGGCGGCGCACAAGATCAGCAAAAGCCGCACGGTCCCCTGTGCGGGCGATGCTCACAATCATTGCCTCGGGACAATCAGGATAATGCTGCTGTGCGCCCTGCACTGGTTTTAGTCTTCCAGTGAAATCTGACTAGAGGCATCATCGTCATCGTACCAGCGCGCAGCGACCGTTGAGGCATACAGCGCCCCGGCACCAATGCAGGCAACAAGTCCAGCGGCYCCCAAAACCGGCGCGATGATTGCTGGGTGTACAAAGCCCATGATCAGCCCTAACACCACCAAACCGACGGAGATAGGCAGCATCCAAAGCCCAGCCACTTTAAAGTCTCGGTCCAGGCGTTCGCTTTTGCCGTCACTCAGTTGCAGCAATTTATCAACCACTGCTGGGTCAATGGTTTTGCCGCTTTCGATCAAACGCCTAACAGTTTCGTGTTGCGCCTCGCGTTTACGGACATTATCCCAAACACCAGCTATGACTGCCACTGCGATAAAACCCCAAAAGGCCATTGCCGCCATACCCGCGCCTATGCCGAAATTCTCCATGGTATTCTCCTTAAGTATAAAAGCTTCTTACCCTTAAAGATGCGCGCAATTGCCATTTGGATGCAGCGCATGAAAAAATACTGTAATAAAATTCGCCCCAACGGGAAAACAAAACMAAACAGAGGCTACCATAGCAGCAACCAAAGATACGCAATTTCCCTGCAGCGTTAGGCCTATGCTAAGGCATCTAGGCTAGGATTAACAAAAGTGTCTATGCCATGGGATTTTAACTGATGTTCACTGTGCGCCGCGCTACAATTTCTCTAACGGCTTCTGCTTACCTGGTGTTGGCAGGTTCAGCTGGTGTTGCCACGCCGCCGSCTGACGAACAGCAAGARAGCGGAACACCGCCCCCTGAGTTAATCATTGCCCGCCCGCTACACMGGCCAAACGATGCGCCCTACGCTTATTTTCCCGCCCTGGTCAAAGCCGCTATGGAAATAACCGTCTCGACCTACGGGCCCTACGGCTGGCAGCCAGCGGTCGCTGACCAGTCGGCCGCGCGGCAGGCGCACATGATCGGCGCAGGCACGAATGTAAATATCAGCTTCTCCGCTTGGTCTGACATGCCAGACAATGTGGCCACCACAGTGCGCACCCATWTCAGGAAAGGCATTTACGGCTACCGCCTGCTGTTAATCCGGCGGGCGGACGCWGCGGCCTTTGCAAAGGTAAAGTCACTAGATGACTTGCGCGCTTTCAAAGCAGGGCAAGGCCTTGGTTGGCCCGATGTGCAGATTTACCGAGATGCTAACATGCCAATAATGGCAAATGCGCAATTGCCGCGGCTACTCCCGATGCTCATGGCAGGACGGTTTGATTATTTCCCCCTCAGYACAGTGGAGGCCCAKACTATATTGGGGTGGTGCGGAGGTGACTGCCCCAACATCATAATCGAACCAACACTGCTAATCCAGTACCCATTCCCGATTTTCATGCACGTTTCYMWSMMMRMAMMWRRGYYYWTMRMTMKMYTWKWARSRSRKWTRRAMCTKYTGKWKWWRAMSRRWRMKTTCGAAACACTTTGGCGCAAACACCATGATCCGCTTCTAGTCGGYGTATCCCTTGCGAACCGGCTCGTTATAAAGCTGCCCAATAAGGTTATTCCAGCCTACACCAATCTTGATGACCCCGCTTTGTGGGTGGATATTAGCAAATATTAGGGGGCGCGCCGCGCCTGTATTTGGGCCAGGCCTTTTTCGAGCAGCTCCAGAAGCTTTACTGGGTTAGGCGCCTTTTTCGACACCACAAAAACCCACGGCAGTTTAATAACCGGAGTTTTGGCTATGTCTATTTCCGGATGAAAAGCCATCGCGGCGTTCAGCGGTTTCTCGTATCCAAGCAAATAGGGTGCTCGTCCAATTTTCAGTAATAACAGCGCCCGGTCGCGGTTGGTTGCGCCCATCACGCGGAGATCCCCGCGCTGTAACAGTTCCCGCACAAGGCCACCATATACATAGCCCTGAATGGTAATCAGCGACGTGCCTAGCAGCTTGTCAAAGGATCTGGCTTCCGTTCCCGCCAAACGCAGCACCACAATATTGACATTGGCGAGAGCAGTAGTGCCCATAATCACACTGCCGTCTTCCGGCCCAGCACCGTTCCTAGGGCCAATGAACACATGCCCTGCCCCGCTGGTTAGCCCAGCGTAAAGCCTGGTTGCCGGTAGATAGCTAAACTCGTAATAAAGCCCCACCTCAGAGAGCACATCATGGGCGATCTGCAGAAAGTTTCCAGAGGGTTTTCCGTCCACAGAGTGGGTGAAAGGCGGAATATCCACATACAGCAATTTAACGGGCTCCATCCCGCGAGCGATCTCAGGCAGGACACGGTGTGCATCATTGTCTTGTGCGTGCAGGCCCGTGCCAAGCAACAAGAACAAGACAATGCCCACCACGGCAAAATACGCCGTAACGTTCGCTAGCCCAAGCCTGTTAAATGTRGTTGTCACGTGATTTTCTTGCCCGTCCAAACGCCYAAAAATCGCACCGAAACAATAGACTACGCCGCGTTTGGTTAACGTTTCGTATCCGGCAGCGCATTTCTGCGCGCCTTTACGCGCGCAAGGCTGGCCTCAAGCAGTGCCAGCAATGCCTGTGGATGCGGGCTTTTCTTCGAGACAACTAACGCGATCGGCAGCCTTAAGACCGGCGTAGAAAGAACGTCAACTTCAGGGTGGTTTTTAAGCGCTTCACTGAAAGGCCGTTGGTAATCAAACACATAAGGCGCGCGGCCAGCCTTCAACATGACCACCGCCGTAWGGTGGGAGGGCACTTCYAACAAACTGAGATTAGGGCGGGCTTTAAGCTCACTTAAAAGCCCTCCGTAAAGATACCGGCGGTGGACGATGAGAACCGTGTTATATAACTGTTCAAAAGGCATTTCAGGTGTACTGTCCAACCGAAAAATATTTGCCTTTACGACGCCTAAAACTGCACGGCTCGTCAGCACGGTTCCGGCCTTCGGGCCAGCCCCGCTTTGAGGACCAATGAACAAATGCCCGATGCCCTCCTCAAGATTTTTATAGATCCGTCCGACAGGCATTTCTGTAATGGTATAGGCTAACCCAGCTCCTTCCAGCGCCTCCAGAGTTAAGCCAATAAAAAAGCCGCTTGGCTTGCCGTTTTCCGTGTAGGTCAAGGGCGGAAAATCTAGGTATATCAACTTCACTGGCTGAAGGGCCTCGATGATCTCGGTCGAAACATCCTCTGCTGACAGAACAGCTTTAGTTTGTCTGGCTACAGGTTTTCCCTGACACTCAAACGGCCGGCTCTGCGCTGCTCCTGCCGCCAGTAGAACAAGCAGGGCGAGCGATCCAGCRGCCCGAACCCACCCCCTGCAGCTTGGTGAAATCTGAATCATTTTCTGTGAGAAATACGCCTTTCCCATCATGGCCCCAGCTCTGCTATTACCATATTTCGCCGTGCAAGAACGGCCTCCAAGCTTTGCTCCATCAATGCCAATAAAAATTTGGGATGTTTGATGCTTTTAGACACCACAAAAACCACTGAAATACTAAGTACGGGCGTAACYGAAACCGCTAAATCCGGAAGGGTTTTCGCGGCAGCCTGAAACGGGCGGGCATAATCAAAAAGATAAGGTGCGCGGCCGAATTTAAGTAATTTGAGCGCGCTCTCATGCGTATTGGCCCGGAGCAGTGTTAAATTTTTACGGCGGCGCATTTCCGGCATAAGCCCGAGATAAGAATATCCCTGAATGGTAATCAACGACGTATCAGACAGATCCGCGAACGTGCGCTCCTCCGTGCCGGCCAAGCGGTATATGTTGGCGCTTACCACGGCAAGAACACTAGATCCGTATAGAACAGAGCCATCCTTAAGCGATGACCCCTGTCGTTTAGGCCCTAAAAACAAATGTGCTTCCCCGCGTTCCATCCCGCCATACAGCCGCGAGGCTGGAACCTGCACCATCTCAAATTCCAGTCCCGCTTCCCTCAGAACATCGCCCGCCAGATCCAGGTAGAAGCCTGTCGGCTTGCCGTCCTTGGTATAGGTTAGCGGCGGAAAATCCAGATACACCAACTTCAGCGGCTGCCAYGCCTTCAGAGTTTCCTCGGAAATMGCMASWKCGTTTTCAACTGCGTCAGGATCATCCGGAGAAATTACTGCTGTTTGCTCACCCGCCACTACCATAGCAGGGGACGCTAAATTTTCTGCGGTCGCTCCGAACGGCGCCGCAAACCCGCAGAGAAAAACAGYGCGCAAAACCCTGCTATGCAAGAAGGCYAARGTCGATTTATWTAGGGTGGCTAGAACTATATTTACCTCCACTTTGCGGACCAAGCTGGGGTCCAAAATGAAACCAACCGGCGACCCTAATTGTTAGGTGCGCCAACTGCTGCCGTTTTCTTCCGGGCCAGCAAAATCTTGGCCAAATGATACTCAAGCAGTGCCACTAGTACCTGTGCATGCGGCGCTTTCTTGGACACCACAAACACGACAGGGAAGCCAAGCACCTCRGTTTTTGACACGTCCATWTCCGGCTGYTTCRAAACCGCRCTTTGAAACGGYCTTTCRTAATCGATCAAATACGGYGCTCTGCCAATCCGCAGCAGCATCAACGCGCTATCGTGATTACTGGCCTTTACCAGCCGCAGCGTGGTACGCCCCGCCAATTCGGTTGCCAACCMASCRYRMWCRRWWCYSYRHWMYRWKMYMRATRYCRYYKYGMKKWKYTGATCAAAAGACCGTTCTTCTGTGCCCGCCAGCCGGTATATGTTTATCTGCACCTTATCCAATTCGGTAGCCCCGAATATGACCGAGTTATTTTGCGGGCCCGCGCCGTTCGCCGGCCCCAAAAACAAATGCCCTGCCCCGCGCGATAAGGCGGCATACAGGCGGTTAGACGGCACTTCGGTAATCTCATGGCTGAGCCCGGCCGCGCGCAAGACTTCCTGAGCGAGCATTAAAAAATGCCCTGCAGGCTTGCCTCTTATGGAATAGGTCAGCGGCGGAAAATCCACGTACACAAGCTTTACTGGCTGCAAAGCTGCTTTAATTTCTGCCGTTATAGCCGGTGCTCGTGCAGCGTCTTCTTGTCGGGCCTCTGACATGGCCGTACAAAGGAAGAGCGCAGCAACAAAGGTTAGCAGCAGCGGGCTTGCTCTGCGCCCTAAATCTGGCATGTAAAACAGGCTAGGCATCAAAAACCAGAAACTCGCTTGAAAACCAAAAAATAGTTATAGGCCAGACTATAGCCCGTATTTATTAGCAGGCCCTTAACCCGACCAATAACCGCATGTAGCGCACACGCACGTTTCCGGTATTTGAAGGGCTGCCACCTGCTCCAAAACCATCTTTCAGGCGATCACTGCTCCCCCGCGCAATGCTCATAGGCAGATACGAGAGCTATTTGAAACGGCTGGTTGGCCCTGTGATTAAAGGCGCGGTGGCTTGTTTTGCCTTATAATTCGTACCTGCATGACATAGTTTTCTATAACAGTGATGTGATCTCCAATATAGTATATCGGGGCCCAATACCTGGGCGCGCGCAGGGACGGCGTACAACCGTTTAGGTTAGTTTCCCTTGTCTCGCATTTGTATACGCTCAATCGAACTTTCCAATAGTTTGAGCAACTTGCCAGCGTGAGGCACCTTTTTGGAAAGCATAACCACCGCTGGATAGCCGTAAACCAACGTTTTTTCATACCCTACAATTCCCGCCTTCTCAGCTTCCGCTTCAAAGGGTCGTCTGTAATCCAGCACATAAGGCGCGCGGCCTGCCTTCAGCATAAGCACCGCAGTCGCATGCGAGGTGGTTGTCAATATTTTTACGCCGGGCAATTTCCGGAGATCCGTAATTCGTCCGCCGTATTTAAACCGGACCAAAGTGATCACGGCAGTATCCCGCAAGTCTTTAAAAGCAACAGCCTTAACCCCGGCCAAACGGTACAGATAGACATGCACTTCCGTAATGTGTTTTTCACCGAGTAATACCGACCCGGCCCTTGGGCCAGATCCGTTCTTGGGCGAGAAAAACATGTGCATTTCGCCCAGCTCAAGCGCGCGGTACAAACGCCCCGCAGGCATCTCGTACGCCTCGAAACTAAGCCCCGTGTCTGCCACAACCCTATTCATCAAGTCGATAAATTCACCGCTGGGCACGCCTGCCTTTGTATAACTAACTGGAAAGAAATTTACATACCCAAATTTGATAGGGCTCCATGCCTTTATCAATTCTGTGATCGGTCTTTCAAGCGGGGCCGCGTCACTTTTTCCCTCGACCACTAGTGGCAAAATGGGGGCTGAAGCTGCGCTAGCATTGCCAGCTAAACCAAGCGCCAGCACCCACAGAAGAATGGGTATATATCGGCCAACACCGTACAATCGCTGTAACACGGCAACTCCGCACGAAAAGGAGACGAGACAAGGAAACCGCTGCTATCATAACCGCATGCCGTTATAGGAGCGTTAACATGCAGACCTAGCCGCCAGCATTATACCGCTGCAAATGCTCTGCTAGGAAATCATACACCCGCCGAACGCGGCGGCTGGTTTTCAGCTCGGCGTGGGCAGTTAGCCATATAGGCAAAGTCGGCAGGTCAAGATGCGGCAAAACACGCTCAATGCCTTCGGCGTCCTCGCCAATATCAATCTGAGTAAATCCCAGGCCAAGGCCCGCAAGCACCAAGTTCCAGCATACGACTTGGTCATCACTGCGGAAGGCAAAAAAATCGCGATCTATATTGAAGCCAAAATCGTGAAAGCCGGTGATGATATCTGGGTAGGTGTCATAGC